>JAMWBX010000120.1 GCA_023818725.1 Candidatus Omnitrophota bacterium | reverse complement strand
GAACAGATTCGACATATCGCTGTGATTCTGTTAAGATTTGTTGCATTCTACTCCCTTTTTGACGGAATGAATATTATCTTTGCCTCTGCGTTACGAGGTGCGGGAGACACCCGGTTTATTATGCTGGCAATGGCTTTTCTTTCAATTTTTGGTCTAATAATTCCATCAGCAATTTTCATATTTTTGCTTCAAAAAGGAATATACACTGCATGGACCATCGCAACAATTTATGTTATAGCCCTTGCTTTGATGTTTTTCTCAAGATTCCAGCAGGGCAAATGGAAACAAATGCGGGTTATAGAAAAAAGAACCGTCCCAGAAGATTAAGAAAATTAACTCTGTTTGATTGATTTTTTGCTTCTTGTTTCCTGCAACTGAAACTGTGGGAACTTCTTCTCAAGTATTGAAAAAGAAATTTCTATAATTTCTTTTGCTTCGTCAGGAGTCATTGCGCCAGCAGCCACCATATCCTGATTTCTTATTGAATTCCATACAAATGTTAATCCCTGCAATAGCCTTAACTGGCCTGACGCAAGCGGTTTAATCGTAAGCACCGGTTTCCTTGCGTTTTGAATAATCCTTGCCACCCAGTCAACCTCCACCTGCATTAAAAATCCCATAGAGTTAAAAATACTTATGTATGTTTCTGTATCGACATTTGTTTCGTCGGCATATATGATTGTTTCAGGCATATGGATACTCAAGTCCGGAACCATTCCATAATTTCTGATCAGCTTCGTCAATGAATCAATCTGTCTTATGGTTCGGCTGGTCCTGTCGACCATAGCATCTGGGGTGCACTAATGCGGCATGCAGATAGAGGCGCCTGATTTTGCTTCCTGTTCAAGTATCCTTTTGGTTTGGTCATTGCAAAATCCTGAGACAGGGGTATCTTTGTTGATTGGAAATGCTGGAGTTGACATAAGAATAACTTTTTCTCCTGTCCTATCCTGCGCATCTTTGATCGCCTGGATTAAAATCTCCCTCAAAGGGGCAATAACAGTATCAATGTCATGGTTGAGAAAAACCTCAAGGATATGGGCAATTTTCTTTCTCGTTGCTATGTTTTCTATAATAAATTTGTCTTTTGCCTTTGATGTGTGGCTGAAGCCAAGAAACCAGTTTGTCCCTATTACCAACCTGGAAACAGAAATTCCGCCAACATTAGTTCTTGGAAATTTCACATTCATTTCGCTCCTTTTTTCAGGTATACAGCAAGTTTCCTGACAAACAATCATCTGAGATACATATGATTTGAAAAAATCCACGGCTTTTCCTTATAATAAACCTCCACCCTGTGTGGACCTGTTCTTTTTCCTTTGAAAATAATCCTTTTTGTATTTTTAAAAGAAAGTGTTTGAGTGGAATTTTTAATTTTTACATCTGCCTTTTCTGGCAGTTCAATCAATAAACTATCATCCAGATCCACAGTGTCGCCCATTGTAAATTTTCCATCCTGTGTGCCGAAGAAAAAACCTGTGCTATCGGCAAGAAAGTCGTTTGCGAAAAAAATTCTGCCCTGTCTCAAAGCATTCTCGACGGCTTTAATATCTTGGTGTGCATTTTTTGTGAGGACTTTTTCGGTAAGAATATGGTTTCTTAAAATTCTGAAGACAAATTCATAACTGAATGTCTTTTTTATATCCAGACATTTAATACCATAACGGAGCGGATGAATGTCGAGCCCGGCCACGCCAACAAACTTTCTTTTTTCTGCAACGCTATCCCACAGATTGAGCGTCGGGCTAAAAGGGCCTCTCAGATTTCCGGGAAAACGGAGATAACGAATAACAACATTTGAAGGATTTGTTCTTGACGCAAAATCAAAAAGAAGAGACCAGACCTCAAGACCTGTCAAAAACTCAAGCAAATCTCTTTTTCTCCACCTGTGGTCTGTTTCAAATCCAAAAAGTCTGTGTTTCCCATCAGGATGAGCCGCAAATGAAATAAATGATTCTTTTTCAGAAGAAAACACTATTTTTTCTACTTCTGTCTTTCCAAGCCATCCTTTATTTCCGAAAACAAGAACATGATTGAAACCTGAACGCTCGTCTGCTTCTTCGCCAGCAATGAGAACAATGCCATCTTTATAACCCTCTATTAGAAAATAATCAGGGTTTCTTTTTCTGGCGGGTGTGTGAGGTGTGAGAACAAGAAAATCAAGACCTGCTTTTTTTGCAGCAGAGGCAATCTCATTCAACTGATAATCTCTTGTGTCTGGATTTAAGTGTATATGCAGACAGCCCTTGTATTCATGAAACGCCATTTATAAGAGACTTATGTAATTTGTACCCCCAACGGGATTCGAACCCGTGTCTGATGGCTGAGAACCACCTGTCCTGGGCCACTAGACGATGGGGGCAAACTTTTGAATTTAAATTTTATAACACTATCAAAGAAAGCACAAATTTTCAGGGTGTAAGAATTTTTTTTAGATTGCTCCAAACCACCTGATATGAGTTTGAATCTTCAGGTAAATCCAGAAGTCCTTTTCCATTAAGTGACCTTTGCCATATTTCTTCATCAAAAGGTAATGTGAAAAAAACTGGTAATGGAGTAGAAACGTATGAACATTGTGGGAAATTTTTACCATACTGATTCAGAACAAGCTTTATTTCTCCTATTTCAAGTTCAAGTCTTTCTGTCATTTCACAAATTCTTTGTGCACTCAATAAAGAAACTCTGTCAGGAAGCGCCGTAATGAAAAGTAAATCTAATTGCCGGCTTGTTCGACGGGAAAGATGTTCAAGTCCTGCTTCATTATCCAGTACTATAAAAGCATAATTCCGCTGAAGCCTTTCCATATGTTCTCGAAGAAGATGATTGCAATAGCAATAACATCCAGGACCTTCAGTCTTTCCCATCACAAGAAGATCAAAACCTTCATCTTCAGTAATTGCTTCCCTTATCTGAAATTCCAGATACTGAGTCTTATCCATGCCCGATGGGATGCTGTATTTATTTCTTGTAACCTCATCCACAATTTCCACAAGGCTTTTTGGAGCAACAACTCCAAGTGTTTCAGCCAGATTGCTATTTGGGTCTGCATCAATTGCAAGAACTGGCCTGTGATTATTCCGCAACAGGGCAACAATAATAAGTGTTGCGAGAGTTGTTTTTCCTGTACCACCTTTGCCCGCCACACCAATTCGCATCATATGTAAACTCCGTGTTACAAATCAGATTCATTCAGTGTTCATCAAAAACAGAAGGAAATAACTCTTCGTTTGTATGTGGCACAAAAAGTGCACTCAGATACTCTTCAGTGTATGAACTTTCTCTTGACAACTCAAGATATGTCATTTTGCGAGTCAGTTCTTTTGCCATCAAACGGGCATCTTCACTCAATAAAATAGCCCTCGCTCCAGCCAGAGACGTATTGCCCATAAATACAAATTTTTCCGCATTAAGGTCAGGAAAAAGTCCGATTGCTATGGATTTTTTGATGTTGAGGTAATTACCAAAGCCGCCCCCGATATAGAATCTCTGTATCTCGGAAAAAGAAAACCCCATTTTCCTCATCAGACTGCGGATACCCGCAAAAATTGCCGCCTTTGCGCGAAGAAGGTTTTCGATATCAATCTGCGTAATGACAATATCCCTGCCGTGACCTGTCTCGTTACCGTATGCCACAACAAATTCCATACCATCTGTTCCATTGCGAACACGCTTGCTTTTCTCAAGAAGCCCGCCTGATCTATCAATAATTCCTGTATGGAACATTTCTGCCAGTATCTCTATGTAGCCTGACCCGCAGATTCCAACGGGAGCAACATCTCCAATCACGCTATAGCTGGCATTATCTGCATCCACCAGAGTGAAAGAGTAAATTGCACCTGAAACTGCCCTCATTCCATCTTTGACACCACTGCCCTCAAAAGCCGGCCCAGCAGATGCAGAGCAACAAATAAGCCAGTCCCTGTTACCCAGAACAATCTCCCCGTTGGTACCAACATCAATAAGCATCTGCATATTCTCTTGCTGAAAAATTCCGGTAATTACAACACCTGAAGTTATGTCTCCGCCTACGTAGGATGAAGCACCGCTTACAACATATAAAAGCCCGGCAGGATTTATTCTTATGCCAACATCAGCAGCACTTAAAACCGGGAAAAAATTTAAGGCAGGTGTATAAGGTTCTCTTCTTAAAAATGAAGGGTCAATCTTGAGAAGAAGATGAATCATTGTCATATTTCCTGAACAAACTCCCACAGTGATTTCGTCATATCTTATCATATTTTTATCTGCTAGCGTTTTTATTACTTCATTAATTGTCTCCACAACAAGGTGATGCATCTGTTCAAGACCTTCTTTGTCTTCAGCATAGACAATTCTTGAGATAATATCTTCTCCGTGGGTTGCTTGACGATTAAAAGAAATTTCAGTTCCTATCGTTTTTCCGTCTTTCAAATCAATCAGACTTACCACAATTGTAGTAGTACCAACATCTATGGCTAACCCAAAATTTCGGCCAGACGTATCCCCTGGTTCAATAGTAATAATCTTCTTTCGACCTTCAAAAAGGCCTATAACCGCAGTTATTTTCCAGTTGCTTTCACGAAGAATTCGAGGAAGTTTTCTTATCAGATGAAGGTCAACGTCGGGATCTTTTATCCCGTATACAATTAATGCTCTGTTCAATCTTTCAAGGTCACTGATGCTGTCCTGAATTGAGGGTTCAGGGAGAGACAAAAAAATTTTATGCGTGAGTGGTGAAAAACTGAAGGTTTCAGGTACAGGAACCTCAAAAAGTTTCAGTTCTTGCCCCTTCTCAAATATCACACTTGAAGAACCAGCAGGTAACCTTGCCTGAGGTAAGACATATACCCGGCTATTGCCTCTCATAAATGTGCGGCATGCAAGATAGATATTACCCCTCTCTTCTTT
>JAMWBX010000002.1 GCA_023818725.1 Candidatus Omnitrophota bacterium | reverse complement strand
CCAATGCCTGCAAGGATTATGTTCGGGCAGAATGAAAAGCTTGCAGCAATGAGGGTTATTGAAAAATCCATGACAGGAAACCAGGCTCTTGATAGGTACGGTGGAATAGAGGTTGATGCCTATGAAAAGGAGTTTGCTCAGTTTTTTGGAATGAAATTTGCCACAGCAGTCAGTTCAGGAACAGCAGCCATTCATTCTGCTGTTGCTTGTTTGCATCTTGAACCCGCCAGCGAAGTTATCACCAGTCCGATCACTGATCCTGGCGCTGTAATGCCGATTGTCTTCCAGCAATGTATTCCGGTTTTCTGCGATGTTGATTATAAAACGCTGAACCCATCGCCAGAATCAATAAGAGAAAATATAACAGAAAAAACAGGTGCGATAATTGTGGTGCATCTGGCTGGATTTCCGTCAAGAATTGACGAGATTTGCGAAATTGCAAAAAAACATAACATTCCTGTTATAGAGGATTGCGCCCAGGCTCATGGTGCAAAATACAAAGGCAAATACGTCGGTACTTTCGCTACACTATCCGCCTTCAGTCTTATGAGCGGAAAACACACAACAAGCGGTGGCCAGGGTGGAATGGTGATGACTGACAATGAAAACTTATACTGGGAAGCAAAAAGATTCGCTGATAGAGGAAAACCGTTTAACAGCGCAGAAACAACAAACCTTTTCGCAGGGCTAAATTACAGAATGACAGAACTTGAAGCTGCCATTGGAAGGGAACAACTGAAAAAAATGGCTGTGATTGCGGACAAAAGAAGGAATATTTACAACAAGATTAAAGAGGGCTTTGAGAAAGAATTGACAGCATTCAGAATCCATTTTTGTGAACCGGATGCAGAACCAAATCCGTGGTTTTTGTTTGTGCATGTGGATAAGGATAGATTGAGCACCGGCAATGATATTCTCGCTCAGGCACTTTCAGCAGAAGGAATCCCTGTCGGGCAGAAGTATGTTGTGCCAATGTATCAGTCAAAATGGATTGTTGAGAAGCACACTTTTGGTTTTTCGCATATGCCATGGTCCTTGCCAGGAGCAAGAAAAATTAACTACGAAAACTGCTGCCCGAATGCTGAAAAAGCCCTTGAAGACCATATGACCCTCGGTATTCATGAATGTTATGAAAATCAGGAAATATGTGATATCATAGAAGCATTCAAAAAAGTTGAAAAACATTTCCTTAAATAAGGAGCATCTATGTCTGATATAAAGATCGGCATTATCGGTTTTGACACATCTCATGTTCCTGCCTTTACAAAAATTATCAATGATTCATCAGATCCATTTTATGTTCCCGGCGGAAAGGTTATCGCGGGTGTGCCAACATTCAGCAAGGACTTTGACTTAAGCTACAGCCGTGTTGAAGGATACAAAAAAGAACTTGTCGAAAAATACAATGTAAAAATTTTTGATAACATTGAAGAAATGCTCGAGGTTGTTGATGCGGTTTTGCTTGAAAGCGTTGATGGAAGACGCCATCTTAAAGAGGCAGAACCGGTTCTTAGGGCGAAAAAGCCAGTCTTTATAGACAAGCCATTTACTGCAAATTATGAAGATGCAGAAAAAATTGTGAAACTTGCTGAAAAATACAGGTGTCCATTATTTTCCTGCTCTTCCCTAAGATATGACGCGAACATTTCCCGATTGAGAGATGACAGCGAGATTGGGAAAATATTTGGTTGTGACGCCTTCGGTGCTGAAACCAGGATAGATGTGATGCCTGGCTTTTTCTGGTACGGAATACATGGAATTGAAATATTGTTTTCAGTGATGAAAACAGGCTGCAGATCCGTTGAGGTGGTTAATACTGAATCAAGCGATATCGCAATTGGCGTGTGGAACGATGAGAAAATAGGTGCATACAGAGGAATAAAGCAGGGTGCAACATCCTATGGAATGACTGTTTTTGGAGAGAAAAAAATCAGTCACACGACATACAACCCTGATATTCCAATTTACTCAATGCTTGTAAAAGAAATTATGAAATTTTTCCAGTCAGGTGTGGCACCATTTCCGATTGAGGAAACACTTGAAATAGTTGCCTTTATGGAAGCATCACTGATCAGTGAAAAAGAAAAAAGGCCAGTAGAACTTAAAGAGGTCACGGGCTAATTTCTGTTCAGGCATTCTTCAGGTATCAACATCGTATTTTTACTGAAACCAAAAACCTTCGGCACAGTAAACATCACAGGTGAAGGACTGTACAGCTTGTGATGCGACAGTGCCCAGATCTTATTATCCTGTCCAGAAGGCACATCAACCACAATAAACTCTTTCCCCTGATACATCACCTCTTTTCCATCCCCATCAAAAATCTTCACAGGCACAACACTTTTACAGTACATAACCAGTTTTTTAGTTCCGGTAGGAACATAAAAATAGACCTTTCTCTGCCAGTCAGAAATTACAATGCTATCAACAACCACAAGAGGAAGCCAATCAGGATACATAACTGAAAATGTAATCTTCTGGTCTGAAAATGTCATTGAATAAAGCCCTTTCTTTTCTGTTTGAATCTTTACATCATGGGTTTCACCATCAGACGCAATAAACTGATCGAAAACCATTTTTCCAGAAGGATTATTGATGACGACTCTATTTCCTGGATAGTTTTCCTTTTGGCCCGTTTTTATCTTAAGAACAAGTTCATCAACGCCTTCTGGAACATAAAATTTGAATCGATGTGATCCCCAGAATGGATGGGTTGAAATGTACTTTTGTTCTGAAGAAGGCGAAATGTCTTTTTTAAGCGGCACAAGCTTTTCGGTATTAAAGGTCCTGTACTCGAACTGATAGGGCCTGTATTTCTCTGTACTATCCTTGATCATTTCATCCAGTTCTTCAACAGAAATTGGTTTGATACTATCCCATGTTTCTTTGTTTTTAAAGTCCCACTTCTGTCTCAGTTCAGAATCACCTGATTCATATCTATTAATGATCAACTGATGCATTCTGAAAACATGCACCATTGTTGAATCGTATATCCGCCACATAAATGTAAGGAGATTTTCCGCTGCCTGTTTTCTTTCAGGACTACCTGATTTTGCGGCTTGATACTCATAGTAAAACCTGAGATACATCAGATATTTCTTGTAATCGTTTATTCTTGCCTTCACTTCAGGCTTTTTAGCAAGTTTATCTGCCTCAGCGATATCTCTAAAGGAAAGGGCAAGCTCATGGTCGGTTAGGAAAAAGGAATTTGCCCATCTTTCAAGCATCCTTTGCATCGGACCTTTTGCTTCTGCAAATGCCTTTGAATAAAAATCTTCAAGCAACTTTTTCTCGTCGGTATCAGGGCTCCATAGCAATCTTGAAGAAAGATACCAGACAATACCCACTGCGCCGCTGCTGTATGTGCTTTCAGATAGAAAAGCCGCAACATTGCTATCTTTCCAGAATCTTATTTTTCTCGCTGGCTCATTAAGATAATTAAATCCGGGCAAATCCTGATTCCAGTCAGGTATTGACCAGTAGTCATACACACCAAAGAATTTTATTTTCTTTCCCCACATCTGAATAAGTTCATCTCCTGAATATCCTGTCCTCTGAAATCCATATGGAACAACTACCACATAAACATTTGGTTCAAGTTCAATTTCTGGCACTGCGGCATGCTCGTTATACGCAAGCAAACTCACATATCTGCCCGGAAATTGTCTTGCTACTTCTCTTGCAACATGGTTTGCCAGGGAAAAGACTCTGTCGCTGACAGATCCTATTTTTTTGCACTGATCGCATTGGCAGTGGCCACCTCCATCTGATGGCTCAACGCTTACAGCAAAAGAGCCAGGCCCATCAGGGTCTGATTCGATCTGCCTCTTAAGCTGAGCGACTCTATCTCTGACAAAAAGCTCAATAAGAGACGGGTTTGAATAACATGGCTTTGTTCCCGGACTCCACGGTTGCCTTTTACCATTTATTTCAGCAAGATACTCAGGATGTTCAATAAGTTCATTCTTATGGGTCATGTTAAATGCTTCTCCGGCATGACCGCTGATTCTTATCTGACCTGCGAGAAAATTTCTTTTCTTCCATTCATCCCATTTCTTCTGAAGCTTCATTTCAGGATCAAGGGGAAGCCTTCCGCCAAACCCGCCTGTTCCGAAAAAGTCCCTTTGCAGAAAAACTGGCTGCTCAACAATATGTGCAGTAACAACAATATTTTTCAATTCAGGCACTATCATCCAGTTTTCTCCAGGGAAAAACCATCTGTATCCCAACATTTCAAGATATCTGTAGATTCCATGCTGTATCGCTAAATCAGAATTACCTGTTATCAACAATTTATTGTCATACGGTTCAATGGCGAATGCCTCTTTGTTTTTATCTTTCAATGCGTTTTTTATTTTATCAGGAACAATTCCAGAGTCCTTTTTTATTATAAAAATTCCATTCTGGCACTGCTGCGACACTATCACAAAATCTTTTCCTGTTCCCTTTTTCAACCAGTGGGCAAGTTCATCTGCTATTTCTTTTATTTTTGCGGAAGATTTTTCTTCAATAAAAATTGTGCCGCTGTAAAAAAAATCCGCGCCATAACTGAGACTGATTGTTGAAAATATTGCCACCAGAATCCACAATTTTCTCATCTTTCTCTCCTGTTTTATTTTGAATGCAAATATAATATAATATGAGAGAAGAAATTCTCCAAACAAAAGGGGGCACTCAGATGAACAGGAAAAAATTTTTCTTTTCTCTCACTATGGCAGTTTTGCTCGCAGGATGCGCAATGGTCACAATCTATGTGACATTCCCGGAAGAAAAAATTAAAAAGGCGGCAGAAGATATTGAAAAGATGCTTGAGTCAAAAAATGACATATCCCGTATTTTTTGTTCTGTAATGCGGTTTGTTTCAAGTCCTGCTTACGCTCAGGAATCATCTGTCTCATCTGAACTCAAAACAGATTCTCCAAAGATTAAAGAAGCAATAGCACAGATGAAGTCATGGGCTGAAGAACTTGCAACTTATAAGAAAGCTGGATACATTGGTGAAACTCTCGAATATCAGGTTGCAATTGTCAATCTACCGCAAGATGCTACTGTGGCAAAAAATGTCAGGGAGCTTGTACAGAAGGAAAATAAACAGAGAAACATCATACTGGAAGAAATCTTTCGGCTTAACAATGTTGCGCCTGAACAACGCCAAACATTTAAAGAAATTTTTGCAAGGACAAAATTGAAAAATCTCAAGCCAGGTGAATGGTTTCAAAACCCTGATGGATCTTGGAGTCAAAAGAAATGAGATTAAAAATTCTGAACGGTTGCGAAGCCTCCGCTGAAGGCGCCATATCAGCAGGTTGCGCATTTTATGCTGGGTATCCTATTACGCCGCAAAATAGATTTCCAGAGTATATGAGCGAAAGGATGGAACATTTTGGCGGAGTATTTATTCAGGCAGAAAGCGAAACATCCTCAATCAATATGCTATTTGGCGCGGCGGCGGCAGGTTTCAGGTGTATGACCTCTTCATCAAGCCCGGGAATATCCTTGATGCAGGAAGGCATATCTTATCTGGCAGGATGTGAACTGCCAGCAGTTATAGTCAATATGGTAAGAGGAGGTCCTGGACTTGGAGATGTTACGCCAAGCCAATCGGATTATTTTCAATCAACAAGAGGCGGCGGGCATGGTGATTACAGAACAATCGTTCTTGCACCTTGGTCCTGTCAGGAAATCCATGACCACACATACCTTGCTTTTGACCTTGCGGATAAGTACAGAAATCCAGTGATTGTTCTTGGAGATGGTCTCATTGCACAGATGTATGAAACAGTTCGACTGAAACCAACAAAGAAAAGGTTTCCCAAAAAACCATGGGCCCTTGACGGTTGTTCTGGTAGAAAGCCAAATTCCCTGAAATCACTGTTTTTGACTCCCGGTGTACTTGAAGCACATAACTGGAAACTTGCTTCAAAATGGGCAAGAATCGAAAAAAGGGAAATCAGATGTGAGTCTTACTATTGCAAAAACTCAAGCTACATCGTTGTCAGCTTTGGAACATGTGCCAGAATTGCAAAGGAAGCAGTTGAAAGGGCAAGGCAGGAAGGCACTGACATTGGTCTTTTCAGACCTATAACCCTCTGGCCATTTCCATATGCTCAACTGGCTGAATGCTTGAAAAACGCAAAAAAGGTCCTTGTCGTTGAAATGAACCTCGGACAGATGATTGATGATGTAAAGATTGCAGCCAGAAATTCTAACGCAAGAATCTTTTTTTACGGAAGGCCAGGTGGCGGTGTGCCTGATCCTGATGAAATTTACAAGGAGATAAAGAAAAAATGAAAGCGGTATATCAAAAACCCGAAAGTTTGACATCTGAAACAACAATTTATTGCCCTGGGTGCGGGCATGGCATTATTCAAAAGCTTATCGCAGAAGTCATTGATGAGCTTGGCGTGAGAGAAAGAACCATAGGTATTGCGCCTGTTGGATGCGCGGTCCTGTCCTACAATTATTTCAATTTTGATGTTACGGAGGCCGCACATGGAAGAGCGCCTGCTGTAGCCACAGCAATAAAGAGACTTCTTCCATCGAGAATAGTTTTCACATACCAGGGAGATGGAGACCTTGCTGCGATAGGAACAGCAGAGATTATTCATGCTGCAGCAAGGGGTGAAAATTTTTCTGTCTTTTTCATCAACAACGCTGTTTATGGAATGACAAAAGGGCAGATGGCTCCAACAACACTGGAGGGCCAGATTACAACAACCACACCCGGTGGTAGAAATCCGCAGATACATGGTTTTCCTATAAGAGTTTGCGAGCTTCTTTCTTCCCTGGATGGCGTAACATATCTTGAAAGAACAACAACATCCAGTATCCAGGGAATAATCTCGACAAAAAAGGCGATAAAAAAGGCAATTTTGTGGCAGATGCAACAGAAGGGTATGTCCTTTGTAGAAATCCTTGCGTCCTGCCCAACAAACTGGAAAAAAAGTCCTGCTGACTCCATGAAATGGATAAAAGAAACCCTTGAGAAGTACTATCCGGTAAAGGTGTTTAAAGACCCGGGTAATATTCTATGATTTTTCTTGTGCCATTATCAATTCTGTTTCTGTTCTTTTTATTTTTCCTACTGCTGTTTTTGTTTTTTGTGGTTATCCCGATACATGCTGTAAAAATTGCCTTTGAAAAAATTGGGCTTTCTCCTTTTGTCGCATTTTTTGTGCTTCTTGCATCCCTTCTGGGAAGTTTTATTAATATCCCTCTTGCAGTAAAGACACCTTCCGGTTATGTTCCAGCTTTCTCTTATCTTGGTGGATTTTTTGTTGATCTGCCTGCGGATTTAAGTGTTATTGCAATAAATGTTGGTGGTGCTATTATACCAATGTTTCTGTGCATCTATCTTTTACCAAAGACAAGATTTATCCCTTTGTTTTTCTCGACAACTATTTCAGCACTGGTCTGTTATGAACTTGCAACAATTGTGCCCGGGGTGGGGGTACAGCTTCCTGCTTTCATTCCGCCAGTTATTGCTGCATTCCTTGCGTTCTTATTTTCCCCCCATAACAAAATTCCTGTCGCTTATATCAGCGGAGTTCTTGGTGTCCTGATAGGCGCTGATCTGATGAATCTTGGAAATCTCGGCGATTTTGCTGGAGTGATGAGCATCGGAGGCGCTGGTGTTTACGATGGCATCTTTCTTGTCGGAATTATTTCTGTGCTTCTGGCGTAAACAATCCCTCCTATTATTGACAAACTGATTTATTGCAAGTAAATTATTTCTGGAAACGATGGAGGAAAAATGATTAAAAAAAGCATTAATTTATGGGTTGCTCCTGAGGGCAGCGATATCTACGATATCCTTTCAATTATAAAGGATGCCGGTTATGACGCTGTTGAGCCAAATCTTGATGAAGAGGGTTATCTGTCTTTGAAAAGTTCAGAAAAAGAAATAGAAAACTTTAGAAATCAAGTTGAAAAAACAGGATTGAAAATTGCAAGTGTAAGTTCAGGCCTATTGTGGAAATATACATTGAGCTCTCCGGATATTCAAATCAGGAAAAAGGCGGAAAGCATTATAAAAAAGCAGGTTGAATGCGCAAGGATTTTGGGAACAGATGGAATTTTGATTATTCCCGGAGTGGTTCAGGCCGATTGGTCAGCCCAGACAGAAATTGTGCCATACGATATTTGCTGGCAGAGGACTGCTGAATCACTGGAAAATGTTATTGAGTTTGCTGAGAAAAACAGGGTATGCCTGTGTCTTGAACCTGTTTGGAATAAATTTCTTTTAAGCCCACTTGAGATGAAAAACTTTGTTGAATCCTTCAAATCAGATTATGTGGGAGTTTACTTTGACACAGGCAATGTTGTGCTTTACGGGTATCCTGAGATGTGGATAAGGATTCTAGGAAAGCATATCAAAAAAATTCATTTTAAGGACTTCAGGACACAGATTGGAAATATTAACGGCTTTTGTATGCTTCTTGAAGGAGATGTGAACTGGAAAGAAGTAATGCGAAGTTTGAAAGAAATCAATTTTAACGGTTATGCTACAGCTGAATTCTGGGCATATAAAAATTGTCCTGAAACAGTAATCTATCACGCATCAACAAGTATGGACAGAATACTTAAACTTTAACACAATGGAAAATTCAAGGCAGGAAATCCTTGCTTTGTTGAGAGGCCAGAACATAGGCAAGATTCCGGTTTCTCTGTATAAAATAGATCCTTATGATGAGAAAAGCTTCTGGGCAGGCCATTCAAGTTTTCAAAGACTTTTAGAAAAAACTCGAAACGACTGCCATAATTTCTTCTTTTTCAGACCCGGCACGGGCTTTTTCTTTTCAGCTCCCGGTTCAATTGAAGTAAAGGAAGAAAAACATCAGGACACAAAAATTTCTGAAGTCATTACCCTTACTGTTGAGACAGAAAGGGGCACCCTCACCCGCTCAGCAAGAACCACAAAATTGAGCGCAGAGCAATGGGTTCTCAAGCCATGGATAACAAGTTCCCACGATATAGAAAAATTCCTGTCGTTACCATACACAGCCTACACCCCTGATATGAGCAAATTCTTTGAAAAGGAATCTCTTTACGGAAATAAGTCAATGCCTGTGATTTCACTTCCTGACCCGGCTGGCGTAGCAGGCACTCTTTTCGCACCAGGGGATCTGCCAAGATTTTTGCTGGAGCACGAAAAGCTTGTTCTTGAACTATTTGAACTTTTTACCCAGCGACTTCAAAATGTGTATAAAGCAATATCATTGCAAGTTCATAATGCCATTATCAGAATAAGAGGCGCTGAGTATCTTACCCCGCCCGCATTGCCAGTGGAGTATTTTCACAATTATCGCGAAATTTTTCTCAATTATGTTATCAAACCTGACACAAAACTGATCAATATCCTTCGTTCAGGAAATTTGAACTATATCTGTTATCACTGGCATGAAATGAAAGAAGACCTTTTGCCCTATGTTCTCAAGATGGGCATAGACATCCTTGAACCAGCAATCAATACAGTCGAGTTTCCATTGACAGTCTCAAAAGTAAGGAAAATTGCCGGTCCAGGGATTATTATTATGGGAGGTCCTGCGCTTGAAGAAATAGAGTTTCGTTCTCCTCACGAAATTGCGCAGGTCTGTTCTGATTCAATCGTCCAGAATGGAAAGAGCGCAAAATTTATCCTTATCCCTTCTGGTGTTCCCTCTTCTATTCCACTGGCAAGCCAGACAGAAGAAAACTTTTTTACTATGATTGATTCGGCAAGAAAATTTAGTTTTTAGCAAAATCTACTCATATTTCAACAGCCGTTTTTTGTTTTTCAACCTTGCGATAATCTTGATTTTGTTTTTGCTTTCTGCCTTTATCTCTATCTTTTCTCCTTCCTTTTTTATCTTTACATTCACCGGCCCAACCGGGGTTGATATCTCTGCCTCTATCTCTGGGTTTACCTCTGTCAGTATCGGTGATATCTCAAGATGGTCTTTCTTCCACCTGGCATTGATTGTGTGCGAGACCTCATAAGGAATATTTTGCACAAACTTGTTCTGCGTGTACCAGTGTACCTGTTGATATACCTGCTTCTTTACATACGTATCATAACATTTCTGCCACGCCTCTAAGTATCTCTTGTCTCCTGTTATCAAAGTCATAAATGTCAGAAACCTCGCCTTGTATCCACTTACATGTTTACCTATCGGATGCCTCTGGTATGTCTCAGGGTTTCTCCTCATTTCCCACGGGTCCCCAGGGTTGTCTCCATATTTGTACTGGTATGCCCAGTAATACTCGCCGTCTTTCTCTATCTGACTATCCAGAATAAATTGCGCCCTCTTTTTCAAAAATTCCTCAACCTCTTTATCCCCAGGCTTCCTCATCAGATAATCTATCATCACATCTGCCTCAAGCAATGCCATCCAGGTCTTTGTTGTCTCATTGCCTACACCTCCCTGTATCCCTACTGCTCCTCCCTGGTCTCCTGTCGAACCATCTTCCCTTATGCACTTTATCGCCCTTGTTATTCCTTCCCTGGCCTTTTCAAGATAACAGCTTCCAACATAATCCCATAAGTACACCAGACTCCTTAAACTGGCCGCGTCTCTTCCATAGGTCCTTCTCGGCCAGTTGTGCCTGTCTATCTGATAATACCTCTCTGCCGCTGATTTAGCGCAGTCAAGCAAATATACATCCCCTGTCTCAAGATATCCATATACAAGCCCCACAACCCTGTATAATGGCGGCGCTATCGCTCCAAAGGGATATTCCTGCATCCTTATTGTTTCTGTCGCGTGATCAAATCCTATGTCCGCAAAATGATAGGCCTCATGAATACCTATCTCAAGAAATTCAAGATTGCCTGATAGATATGAGTAGAAAATTTGAGAGT
The DNA here is from genome assembly GCA_023818725.1 of Candidatus Omnitrophota bacterium. Taxonomy (GTDB): domain Bacteria; phylum Ratteibacteria; class UBA8468; order B48-G9; family DTJG01; genus DTJG01. The sequence continues at coordinate 9,477 of JAMWBX010000002.1, read as the reverse complement.
AGGGAATTTCTCCTTCCCATAGGCCTCTGTTGAGTATACTATTGTCAAAATTGCCGACCATTGTCTTTTTTCTTTCAATTACTGTATCTTCCATCCGCTCCACAAATTTCATTTTCTCATTTTTTACGGCAAGCACATCATCAACCCATAAACTCCCTGTCATTGCATACCACCAGTCTGGCACTACCAGCCTTGTTATCTCTGGCTCTATCTCTCCCATCGATATCAGCATCTCCACATTACGCGCTACCCCTTTAGGAAATATCCGATCTTCTGCCTTCACTATATATCTATCCTGCCTCTTTTGCTGAAAGCTGTCTCCATATATCTCTACACCTTTGTACGGTTGGTATATCATTACACCTTGTTCTGTGTACATCCTTCCAGGTTGCTGGCTGCTGACCAGCTTCTTAGCAGGCTCTATGTTCAGCTCTATACCCCTGTGGCTGTATCTCGTCTTGCTTCCATCCACTTGCTCTTCTACCTGATGCGCTATGTCTCCACTGAACCCTATCACCGGTATTACATCTATCAGATCTTTACCGTGATCAAACAGATGATTGTTTATATGCCTAAGGGTCAGCTTTATCACTCCATTTGTAAATAACCACATATATACCTCTGCCCTAAGCCAGTTGTGATTGTGGTATCTTTTCTTGTGGATCGCCTCCCATATATCTTCTTCCTTCAAATCTTCATCGCTTAACCTGTCAACCTCTATAAATCCTCCTGCAATAATCCCTTCACATACAGGCCCACTCCACATCTTCTCCATCCTTACCCATTCCCACCAGTGTATCTCCCCTTTGTGCACCAATCCCATCCTTATCCCTATCTTTTTACCTTCATATCCTATCTCTATCTCATCTTCTTCTAATAACACTATTCCTGTCTTTCTCTCCTTTATCACCTTTATCTCAACCTGCGGCCCTTTGTACTCACCTTCATCTTCCCCCTCTACCACCTCTACCTTCTCCGGTATTTCCTGCTGGCTCATCCCAAACATCAACTGCCTTCTCACCTTACTGGTCTCAGGCCAGTATCCCACTGGCACCACCTGCGTCTTTATCCCTTTTATCTTTCTCAATCCCTGGTCCTTTTCCCTCAATGGCAAACTTACAACACTTATCTTTACCCCTGCCTTTTTATCCTGCCTGCCCAGCACAATCGAGACATCTTTTCCCATTTTTTTCACCTTGTCGTATGAATGTGAATAATATCTCCGTCCTTTACAATACCTGTTTTTGCTTCACTTCTTAAAAGTCCTTTTTCTCTGCAGATAGAAAAAGAGCCGCAAGAAATAAAATCCTCATATTTTACTACATCCGCCCTGATAAAACCTGCGGCAATATCTGTGTGGATAGCTTCTGCTGCATCAAGAACGGTTGCTCCTTCAGATAAGAGCCACGCCCTTGTTTCTTTTCCCACGATTGTATAAAACCTTAACAGCTCGGCTGCCTTAAGAAACTGGTCCCAGAATGATTCAATCTGATTTTTATCAAATGCGGCTGCGTCAATCAGGCAGAACCGGAGATTATGAAGATGGCAGAATTCATAAAAGTTGTCAGTTATTATGCTCCCATTAGCAATCACAAAAAATTTTTTCACTGTTATCAGTCCAAGTGAACCAAGAAAGGTGCTTTGCTGGCGGTCCAGTTCAATGGTTGAAAGAATTTTTTCTTTTTCAAGTGTAAAAAGACATTTTTCCAGGACTTCTTCTTCCTGTCCCTTTTTTCTTCTGCCATGTATGATATCCTGTTTTCTTTTTTCTAAAATACTCTGTATTTTTTCCTGATCTCTATAAACCATCTCAAGATACAATGAGCCAAGCTCATTGACAGGATTTCTCTCCTGTAAAAATACAGGAATAACAAAAGCAATTTTATCCTGATTAACTGCCAGTTGTATGATTTTTTCATCAAAACCAGTTTCCTCTGCGGCGCCCTTGATATCAATAAATGTTATCTCTGCTTCAGTAATTTTCTGCGGTTTTGCTATCTCTGAAATTCTCCTCAGGCGCTCATCATGGATTTTCACACTGACAGTGGCGGGCTTCAATGGGTCAAAGCTCTCATGCTTCTTGCCAGAAAGCGTATGTACGATCGTTGTTTTACCACTTCCTGAATAGCCAAGTAAAGCGATTTTCATATCTTACCTTTTGGCAAGTATTTTACATCACATGGTCCGAAAATCAAGCCCTAAAATTGGGTTTTTCTCTTCGCATTGGCCAAGATCCCATTTATCCTTATATGGCCACATTTGCATCTACTGAGCCCTGTTCTTGAAATAGCCATGTTGAAAGATATCTTTCACCGGTGTCAGGTAGTACCACTACTATCATCTTATTTCTGTTTTCTTTTCTTTTCGCGACCTCCACAGCAGCCCAGCATGCAGCTCCGCTGGAAATACCGCATAGTATTCCCTCCAATTTTGCAAGTTTTCTCGCTGTCTCACCCGCATCTTCATCTTTTACCCTTATTATTTCATCGATAATCTTTAAATTGAGCACATCAGGTATAAACCCGGCGCCTATCCCCTGAATCTTATGAGACCCTGGCTCTCCTCCTGATAAAACGGGTGACGCCTCTGGTTCAACAGCGATGGCTTTAAAATCCTTTTTTCTTTTCTTTATTACCTCAGCCACACCTGTAATTGTGCCACCTGTTCCGACTCCGCTAACAAGAATGTCAACTTTTCCGTCTGTATCTTTCCAGATTTCCTCTGCGGTTGTCTTTCGGTGTATCTCAGGATTTGCTGGGTTTTTGAACTGCTGAAGCATCACTGCGCCAGGTATCTCCTTTAAAAGTTCTTCTGCCTTTTTTACTGCGCCTTTCATTCCTTCGCTTCCAGGGGTTAAAACAAGCTCTGCACCAAAAATCCTTAAAAGAAGTCTTCTTTCCATGCTCATTGTTTCAGGCATAGTAAGAATAAGCTTGTATCCCTTTGCAGCAGCAACAAAAGCAAGAGCAATACCAGTATTACCGCTTGTTGGCTCCACTATAACTGAATCCTTTCGAAGTAGACCTTTTTTTTCTGCATCTTCGATCATCGCAACGCCGATTCTGTCTTTAACACTGGAAAGAGGATTGAATGATTCAAGTTTTGCGACAACTATCGCGTCGATACCCTGAGTGATTTTGTTCAGCCGCACCAGCGGTGTATTACCAATTGTTTCTGTAATATCATTAAAAATTCTCATTTTCCCTCCTTTTATATGTTTTCAAGCGCCTTTTTTATATCATAGACAATGTCGTCCACGTGTTCAAGCCCGATACATAATCTTATGAAAACAGGGGTAACACCTGTTGACCGCTGTTCTTCTGGAGATAACTGCTGGTGTGTGGTTGAGCCAGGCGTCAGCGCCTTTCTTAAGATATTTCTTTACTTTTTCTTTTTCCAGACTGCTTTCAAGCCCAGGATATCTTAACCAGGAAGCCTTCGGATGTTTTTCAAGAAATTCTGCGACAGTCAGAGCGTTTTCAGAATGTGCGCTCATTCTTAGATGAAGCGTTTCAAGCCCTTGAAGAAAAAGGAAAGAATTAAAAGGGGATAGAACAGGCCCTAAATCTCTTAAAAGGTTAACCCTTGCCTTGACTATATAAGCAATATTTCCAAAAGCCTCTATAAAATTAAGTCCGTGGTAACTGGGATCAGGATCTGAAATAAGAGGGAACTTTCCGCCTCTGTTTTCAAAGACTTCGGTTATGGGATTCATTATTCTTGTGTAAATATTGCCGAATTCTCTTAAAGCCAATAAATTTGCGGCATGCTCTGTATTTTTGAATTGATATGAGGTTGTCTGAAATATAGGCACTGCCCGAGAACCTGTCGCAGTATCAGGCCTCTGCCCGCCATGAATAACCAGGCATTCAACTTTTAGTTTCAACGGCTCTTTTTCCATCCCTGTCTCCTGTTAAAAAAGCTTGTTTTTTCCTGTTTAATGTACCAATTCCTCATTCAAAAAATTACCGTTTATTCCTATTACAACTTTTCTTACAGGAATCTTTCTTTCTGATTGACTGACTCCCTGCTTAACAATTCTTATCAAACCTGAGCAGCACGGAACCTCCATTATCACAACAGTTATTGTGCTGACCATGGCTTCATCTACAAGAAGCCTTATTTTTTCAATATAAGCTTCCTTATCATGGTCAAGCTTTGGACATGCAATAATCAATGGTTTTTCTCCCAGAATCCGGCTGTGAAAATTACCATACGCATATCCCGTGCAGTCAGCCGCAATAACAATGTCTGACTTCCTGAAACAATCAGCGTTGGGATTCACAAGACGCAATTGTATTCGAGGGCCTGTTTCAAATATTCTTTTTCTCCATGGCCATGCAGGTGTTTTAAATGCGCCCTTATAGTATTGTCTCCCTTACTGATGATGTTTTCCATTACTTTTCTCTCATCATAAGGCTCGGATAACCTTTCTGTAATCTTAAGCGCTCCATAAGGACAACTACCCACACAGGCGCCGAGCCCATCGTAGAACAAATCACTTATGATTCTCGCTTTACCATCAATTACCTGTATCGCGCCTTCTGGACATTCTGGAATACATTGCCCGCAACCGGTGCATTTTTCTTCATCGATTTCTATTATTCTTCTTTTAACCCTGTTCATACACCTTTCTTTTGTTTAGCAAACACTCTATCAATTCTACATATTTTATAGAATAATAAAATTTTTGTCAAGAGTCCTGTTCACTGTCTGAAAATTCTGGTGTTTAACTGTTCTTAGATTGATGATATAATGTAAAAAAAAAGGGGGATGAGATGAGTAGACAAACAGGTATTAACAGGGTAGTTGAGTTCACCTTCGTGGCAAAAGAAAAATTTTCTCCAGAGAGCATTGAATTCTCAGCAAGATTTGTCTCTCCTTCAGGAAAGATAATAAATGTACCCGGATTCTGGGACGGCAAAGACATATGGAAGATAAGGTATTCTTCAAATGAACCAGGTATTCACACATTTGAAACAGCTTGCGATCCTGAAATCAAAGGGCTTTCGCAACAAAAAGGCAGTTGTTCAATTGTTAAACCGAAAAAAGAAGAAAATCCTCTTTACAAGCATGGCTTCCCTTTTGTGAAAGAAGGAAAAATTGTTTATGCTGATGGAAAAAATTTTTTCTGGCTTGGAGATACATGGTGGATGGGTTTATGTAAGAGGTTAGACAAAAATGGATTCAAAACCCTTGCTCAGGATAGAATAAATAAAGGATTTACCGTTGTGCAGATTGTAGCTGGACTCTATCCTGACATGAACTGGTATGACCATCGTGGCAAAGGTGATGGTGGTTTTCCTTACTCAAAGGATTTTTCTAAATTAAATCCCGACTATTTCAGATCCGCTGACTGGCGTATTTGTCATTTATGCGACTGCGGCATTGTGCCATGTATTGTTGGCGCCTGGGGTTATTACATCCATTGGACAGGAATTGAAAAAATGAAAAGGCACTGGAAAAACATTATTGCCCGATGGTCGGCATATCCAGTAATCTGGTGTATTGCAGGAGAAACAATTATGCCGTATTATCTTTCTGATAAAAGGGATCAAGATAAAGAGTTTCAAAAAAGGGCATGGACAGATGTCGCACAGTACATCAGAGACATAGATCCATTTAAACATCCCATAACAACTCATCCAACACATCTTGGGCACGAGCAACTGGAAAAACCCGAAATTCTTGATATCAATATGCTTCAAACAGGACACGGAAGCCATACCTCCTTTGAAGACACCTGGTCTTTTATAAGAAAGGCAAAGGAAGCCTTCCCTTTAAAACCTGTTGTAGTTGGCGAGGTCAATTATGAAGGAATAGGAGAAGCATGCAGAGAAGAAATACAAAGAATCTGCTTCTGGGGTAGTCTTCTTTCAGGCGCTTATGGATATACCTATGGGGCAAATGGCATCTGGCAGATCAACACCGAAAAAAAACCATATGGACCTTCACCCAGAGGTCGATCCTGGGGAGATACTCCCTGGCAGAGCGCTTATAAGCTACCGGGCAGCCAGCATGTTGCTACTGGCAAAAAAATCCTTGAAAAGACTGGGTGGCCTGATTTTGTCCCATGCCGGGAAAAGATTGCTTGCGAGAAAGAAAACGATTGTATTTTCGCAGCAGAAATTCCAGAAAAGATTATGGTTATTTATGCAGGTCCGAATGCATTCAATTTAGCAGGAATAAAAGCTATAAAAGGTTTGTCTCCGGGAAAGGAGTATCTCTTTGCCTTTGTCAATCCAAAAGACGCCAGGATAGTGAAAAAATTTACAATAACAACCAATCGACAAGGAGAGTGGGCTCTACCGAAAAATTACTGGTCAATGGTGCCTGTTTTTCAGGATTGGGTGATAACTTTAAAAAAGAAATGACAGGAAAAGAAAAGATACAGTGCGCATTTTCAAAAGATGGTTCAGACGAATTTGCTGTTGTAATATGTTATGAAGGCATATTTATCAGAGACCACTGGTCTACGCTGACATCTTATCCCTGGTATACTGTGCATCTTACTGATATTAAATCCCAGATAGAGTGTTATTCTGAAATACACTCTAAGATTAATCAGGACTGGTTCGTCGTGCACCCTTTTTACAGCTATGATGAGCGCGAAAATACCACAGTAAATATTTTGCAGGACAGAATACAGATAGTTGATAAGAAAACAAAAGCAACAAGAGAAGTTTTTAAGCCCGTTGTTGCTGGGTGGTCTGTCTCTGGCAGAACCCAATCAGTCACAATTGAAAAGTTTCCTGAGACAGTCTCTGATATTGAAAAACTTCTTCCAGAAAAGCCAAAGAAACTCAGCAAAGAGGAAATTTTCAAAAATGGAAGGCACGAACTTGCCCGTGCCCTGATAAAAAGGTTTCCTGACAGAATGCCTATGAGCCATGTTGCGTCACCTTTATGGAATATTTACGGGATTCTGGGATTTGAGGGATTGATGACTCTGCTTAAAACGAGTCCTGAGATTATCAAATATGGCTGTGAAAGGTTTCTTGAAATGAGCATAAGTACCTTAGAAAAGTATGTCGCTTGCGGAGCAGAACTTATCTGGATTGAGGAATGCATGACCGATATGATAAGTCCATCTGCTTTTGAAAGTTTTAATGTTCCTTATATGAAAAAGCTTGTTGGTGCCATAAAAGACCTTGGAGCTAAAAGTATCTATTACTACTGCGGTAATCCCTGGGACAGGCTTGATAAAATATTTGATATTGGTGCAGACGCTTTAGCATTTGAAGAGGGTAAAAAGGGTTTTGAGATAGACATAGAAAAGGTTGTGGACGCAGTCAATGGCAGGTTTGTTGTCTTCGGAAACCTTGATGCAATTAACCTTCTGCCATATGCTACTGCCGAAAGCCTGGAAAAAGAAATATCCCGTCAGATTAACGCAGGTAAAAGAAACAAAAGACGGTTTGTGATGTCCATAGGAAGTCCGGTGACGCCGGAAACAACTTTTGAGCAACTACAGTTATACTTCGAAATTGCCAGAAATCTGGGAACCTCTAAATGAAGAAACTTCTGGCTTTTCTCATCCACATCTTTTTGCTTCTTCCCGCGTGTTTTGCGGAAATTTTATATCTTGATGCAAACTCTTTTGATGTGGAGGGAAATGGATGGAAACCAGATCAAACTGGATACATTGCAAGACAGGCAACATGGATGAAGGTTCTTCATGGAGCAGACGGAGATTTTGAGTCAACCGCAAGCAAAAATTTTGAGATAAAAAAAGACGGCACTTACAAAATTTGGGTTCGGTATCTTCAGTCGTATTATTACAGGGGCCCTTTCACCATCACCGTATATTCTGGAGCAGATAAAATAGCAAGCAAAAATTTTGATGTCCAGAGAAAAAGCGAGTATGTGGATCTTGATTATGTCTGGGACGATTTAGAGGTGTTCCTGAAAGAAGGGACATATAGAATCGTGATAAGTAAGTATGACAGAAATTCTCCCTACTATTTCTTCACAAGAGCCATTGATTGCATTCTTATATCAGACCGATTAAACGAACCGGCCGACAACACTATGTTTGGACCCCAGATTTATCTCAGAATTACTTTTGGTTCAGGACATGAAAAACCGTTTTATATCCATATTTTTGCCAACTATTATCGCGCTCCCTGGTACGCCCATTTTGCACTGACAAACTACGGGCTTGAACAGAATGTGCAGCCCATCAAGGGACAGAAAGATCTTTTTGACAACAACCAGAAAACAGACTGGATAAATATCACAAAACTGATGTATTTTGATTCTGGTGCAAACCTTACTCTCTCCGCAAGATATTGGTATTCTGATGTCGCGCCACGACTCAATGCAAAATTTGAGTTTGCAGACAAACCAGACGAAAAAGCCATAGTTAAGACGATTGAAAGGGATGTCTATGGCTCAATGCGAATAATCATACCCCCTGACTTCAAGCAGCATCCTGAAAAATTTACAACAGATCTGGAACTGGCTATGAAATATGGTGAGATAGCAGATAGAATGAATTGGCCTGATACAGGTAAAAAACCTTCTATATTCCCATTTTTCGTCTCTGCAAATCTTCCAACTGTGCAGGAGCAAATCAGTCCTGTGGTTGCTCCTGTAGATAAAAAAACCTTTTATAGGGAATGGAAAACCCTTGATTATTTCGGGTTCTCCAATAAAGAAAAGATCATTTTGTCAACAGGAGCCTGGAATGCTGGTTTGAGAAAAAACTACTTTTGCTATTGTGGATTCGACCTCGATCAGGTAAAAAATACAGTAAAAGCAGAGGCAGAGCAATTCAAAAAAGAAAACAAAAAGGTTTCTGACATAGCGTACTGCATGCTGATGGACGAACCACAGGGCCTTTCAGTGGAACATATGATTAACTGTGAAATCTGTGCTGCCTGTTTCCGCTCATACCTTCAGGAGATGAAAATAAGCCCCTCTGTTTTAGGGCCGCAGAACCGGGAAAGTATACGACCTGTTGATAGTACACAGAGGCAAACTCAGCCAGAACTTTTCTATTACACGCAGAAATTTCGCACATACGCATTAAGCAAGCTTATCCGACAGCTCCGAGAGGAAATCGAAAATGCTTATAGAGCTAAATTCCCTGTAAATGTCAATTTTTCTGATGCGGCGGTATATGTAGCAAATTTTTCCTGCATAGGTGTCGACTATTTTGACCTGCTTGATTCAGATGATAACAACTCCCTGTGGAGCGAGGATTGGGCTAATGGCTCCTCAACAAGGCAATGCACAACCTATAACTCAGAACTTATGCGCTCTGCCGCAATGAAAAACAAACAGGTTCTCGGGCATTACCTCATTGGATATGCTGGCAGGTCGGCCTGGACAATGAAAACCTACACAGCAAGCCATGTCGCAAGGGATAACAAAATACTTAACGCATACTGGTATGGTCCTGTTTGGTCAGCGCATGAAGCAGGTCCACCATGGAATAATCATTCAATTCAGGCGCGAACCGATATGTGGCAT
>JAMWBX010000119.1 GCA_023818725.1 Candidatus Omnitrophota bacterium | reverse complement strand
GATTTTTCTTAGGGCGCTATGCACAATGTAGTCCCTTCCAACATAAGCCTCAATACAGCCGCGGGAACCACATCCGCATTTTCTTCCTTTATAGTCAACAGGCATATGTCCTAATTCTGCTGCTGAATATATTGCGCCTCGCAACAATTTTCCATTGATGACAACACCACCTCCAAGACCTGTGCCAAGAGTAAGACACACGATTGTGCGGGTTCCTTTTCCGGCGCCAAAAAGATATTCTCCCCATGCGATGCTGTTAGCATCGTTTTCCACTACAACCAATTTATTAAATTTTTTTTCAAAAACTTCCTTAACATTGAAATTGTGCCAGTCGGGCAGATTGGGCGATTCAAACACCGCACCATAGTTGTCAACAACGCCCGGAGTCCCAATGCCTATGCCTTCGATATCATTTTCCCAGACATTTTTGATAGCAAGCGATATTTGTTCAATGACGACATCACGATTTTTTTCTTCGGCTTTTGTGGGCAACATTCCACTCTTCAAAATTTTGCCTGTCTCGTCAACCAGTCCATATTTTATGTATGTTCCTCCGAGATCGACTCCAATGGCTTTCTTCATTTTTTCTTGCCTTTTAAGAAGCCAAACATTGATTTCTTTTCTGGCTTTTCAGTTTTTTCTTCTGCTGACGCTGCTGCAGGTTCTTGCGTTCTAGCTTTTTTTCCGAATAATTTTCTCTTTTTTGTTTCTGGCTCTACTGGTTTTTCCTGTGGTTGTTTTTTTTCTTCCCTTTTCTTCAACCCGAATCCGAATTTCTTCTTTCTCTGCTCAACGGGTTCTTTTTCTTCAACGACAGTTATTGCAGGTTCAGATACTGGTTCAGGATGCTCATATACTCCATATTTTTTAACCAGTTCTGCCACATAGCAATAATCACTGAAACTCACTGTATTTGGAATTGAATGGTCAGAATGATAGATATATCCTCCATTTTTCATAGCAACAGCAAACTTTGTTTTAATCTCATTTTCTATCTTTGTTTTATCAGGGTCGTTCATCAATCTTGTGTCTATGCCACCCATGAAAGACAGTTTGTCACCGTATTTTTCCTTTAATTCAATCAAGTCCATTCCTGCTTTAACCTCAAGCGGCTGAAGACAATCAAGGCCAGCATCAATAAGCATAGGAATGAATTCTTTAACATTGCCGCAGCAATGCAAAATAACCTTCATGTTTTTTGAATGGCAATAGCCATATGCCATTTTATCCGCCTGATAGTGGGTTTTCAGATATGCATCCGGAGAAAAAAGTGGGCCGTTTCTGTATCCCATGTCATTGTAAAAGAAAGCGCCATCAAAACTGAAGCCATTTTTCATCATAAATTCCATCATAACAAGAGTTAATTCAGCCAGCGTCATAATCATTTCTTTCACCCACTCAGGGTCTTCAATCATTGTTATAAGGAGTTGTTCTGACTTTATATAGCTTTGCAATATGTCATAGCCAAAACCACCGCTAAAACAGATAAATTTTCCTTCATCCCGTGCTTTGTTATAAATATCAAGGGCGCTTACCCAGTCGACTCTTGTAAAATCCGGTTTCAATCTTTTTTTGATTTCCTTCCAGTCATCTTTTGTCTTAATTGGCCAGTCAATTACCTCTGGTGTTGTTGTATAGTCGAGGAAATTTTTCCTTTTTCCACCCTGTGGAGTTGTTTGTATGATAAAACGCTCGTTCTTTTCAATAACTTTTACAGGAAATCTCGGAGTGCAGTTAGCTCCCAGAAAAGTGAAGTCCCAGCCAAAGTATTCATTGACATCAACTTCTTCAGGGAGTCCTTCTTTTTTCCATCTTTTGATTGTTGCCGACCAGGGGGAGTCGTGCATGGGGATTCTGTCAGATTCTTTGTGATTTAATGCAAGAAGTACCCGTTCTTTGCCTGACATATTTCCTCCTGTGTTAAGAGGTTTGCTTGATATCATTTTACAATTGATTTATTAACCAATCAAATCTTTTGCCAGATGTACGGTCATGAATTAAAATTATAAATAAAAGGCAGATAAATCATGGAAATCGTTATCCTTACCGGTAATACCAATACCAGAATCTTTTTGGTCTCTGGAAACTCGATAAAAGCGCTCGGGACTATCCGCACAAGGGATATGCGAAAGGAATTAAAAAGATATTTAGTGTATAGGCATAAGAATCTGTATTTTGCATCTGTTGTGCCAGAGGCGAGCAAAATAATAAGAAGTTTTTTTAAAGATAGTTACGAAGTTACATGGAAGGACTTCCCGGGTAAGATATATTGTAAAAAGCCCGAAGCCGTGGGAATTGACAGATTGTTAAATGCAGCCGGTGCCTGGAGTATGGTTAAATCGCAATGCATGATTATCGATGCAGGCTCTGCCATTACAATAGACTTTGTGGATAATAAGGGTAATTTTGAAGGTGGGGTGATTTTCCCGGGGAAAAACCTTATCGTTGATTCTTTACAAAAGCTTGCATTGTTAAAAAAAGTCAAAATTCCAGAAAAAGTCAGAATCATCGGCAAGGATACATCAGAGGCAATAGGTTCGGGGATTGTTTTTGGCCTTTCATTTTTTGTTTCGGGCTATATAGACTTTTTTTCAAAGCAGAATCCCTACTTGCGTATATTTTTCACTGGCGGAGACGGCAGAGAACTTCAAAGAAGATTAAAAAAGGGTTCCTTCGTCAAAAATCTTGGAATTTTAGGTGTGAAGGCGATATTGTATGGAAATACATGAAATTGCCACAAAAAAGGTTTTCTTCTTTAAAAAGACCACCAGCACAATGGATGTCGCAAGACAGCTGTGTCAGAGTGAATTTGAACCTGTTGTTGTTGCAGAGACGCAGACAAAAGGACGTGGAAGACATGGCAGAGAATGGGTATCAGACCGGGGAGGGCTATGGGTTTCTGTTGTCTGGAAAGATGTTAGTAAAAATCTTTTGAATCATCTTTTTCTTGTTGTTAGTGTTTCCATTATTCAAACACTGAATGAGTTCAAGATTTCCGCAAAAATAAAACTACCCAACGATATTTATGTCCGGGACAACAAGATTGCAGGAGTTTTGATTGAAAATTTAAACGGATGTGTTATAATTGGTATAGGAATCAATGTGAACAACCAAATTAGCGAAAAAATGGATGATGCCACAAGCTGTAAAGAGATACTCGGCTATTCCCTGGATTTAGAAAAAGTTCTTGAACATCTCCTCAGAAACCTTTACCTTATAAGAAGTCAATTTGAGACCAATGCCGAAAAATTTCTTGATAAAATCAAAGGGCTTCTGATATAATGAATTCTATTTTTCTTATAATTCAGTTGATTTTTCTTTTTATGCTTATCGGACTTGCCGCGTTTTTTTCTGCATCTGAGACCGCATTTGTTTCTCTCGGTACATATCATTTGAAAAAAATTGAACAGGATGATCCGAGAAGAAAAAAGCTTCAATTCTGGTTTAAATATCCTAAAAGAATCCTGGCAAGTACCCTGGTTGGAAATACCATTGTTGAATCGCTTGCTTCTATACTTGCTGCTTCAATTGCCTACAGAAGTTCAGGAAAAATCAGCCTTGGCGTTATGGCATTTATTGCGATGTTTCTTATACTGGTATTCGGCGAAATAATACCTAAAAATCTCGGGAAAAAATATGCGGAGAAATTTGTTCTTTTCGCAATCCTGCCGATGAAGGCCTTTGCACTCATTCTTGAACCGCTGAATCGGTTTTTGCTCGGGTTTGCCGAGGTTTTTTTAAGTTTGTTCGGGGTAAGCATTGATTCAATTCTACCTGTACTGACCGAAGAGGATATAAAAGCGATGATTTCTGCCGGAGAAGAAGAAGGATTGATTGAAGAAGAAGAGAGGCAGATGATTCACAGCATCTTTGAGCTTGGCAATAAGATGGTTTCAGAGGTTATGATTCCAAGGGTTAACATAGTGGCTGTTGATGTGAATGCTACAATTAAAGAAATCCTTGCTCTCGTTGCAAAAGAAGGATACTCAAGATACCCTGTATACAGCGGGAATTTCGATACGATAGAAGGTATTGTTTATTTGAAAGATATTATTGCCAAAGGTTACGACCACGGCGACCTTGTTGCAAAGAACATTATGAGAAAAGCATACTTTGTTCCTGAAACAAAGAAAATCAATGAACTGATGAAAGAGCTTCAAACCCAACAGATACAGATGGCCATTGTTGTTGACGAATATGGCGGTACAGCTGGACTGGTGACCATGGAGGACCTTATTGAAGAAATCGTTGGTGAGATTTCCGATGAATATAAACATGAGACAGGTGACTATCAACTGCTCAGCGACGGCAGCTATCTGATTAAGGGTTCGATGGAAATTGAAAAAGCAAATGAAAAACTGGATCTTGATCTTCCAAAAGGTGAATTTGAAACCGTTGCAGGTTTTATTTTGGAGCATCTTGGAAAACTACCTGGAAAGGGAGAGAAGTTCGTTTATAACAAGAAGGTCTTCATTATACATGAAGCCCACGAAAAAACAGTAAAATGGGTCAGAGTAAAAGATCTTGAGCAGGAGAAAGTTGATGAGTGAAGATGCATTAAAAAATGAAAAAAGGAAAAAGATTGAATGGTGGAAATCACAGGGAATTGAGCCCTACGGCAGGAGATTTGTGAAAGAACCTATTATTAATCTGACGCCTGATAGAAAAGGTATTGTTTCAATCGCTGGAAGGATTATGACGATTCGCAGACACGGAAAAGCAGCATTTTGCGATGTGATGGATCAGAGTGGAAAGATACAGGTTTATTTCAAACAGGATGTCCTTGGTGAAGTTCTTTTTGAAAGATTTAAGTGCCTTGATGTGGGAGACATTGTGGGATTAAAGGGTGAACTTTTCATTACACATACAGGACAATTGACACTCCTGGTGAAGGATTTAGTGCTTCTTTCAAAAATAATCGGGACACTGCCTGAAAAATGGCATGGATT
>JAMWBX010000118.1 GCA_023818725.1 Candidatus Omnitrophota bacterium | reverse complement strand
TTTTTAATTCTTTTCTGAACCATCTTCCCACAGGTACTCCAAATCCCATTTTCTTTCTTCTAACAATCTTTGAGGGTAAAAAATTTCCAACCTTCTTCTTAAGAATATATTTCGATTTAAAATTCTTCATTTTCAGGTTTGAAGGAAAAGATGCAATAAGCTCCACAAATTCATGGTCAAGAAAAGGACTTCTTGTTTCAAGAGAATTGGCCATTGAAGCAATATCCATTTTCACCAGCAAAACTTCTGGGAGATAAAGATGCATATCTGTTGAAATCATTTTTTCAATCAGGTCAACCTCACCTGTTGAATTCCAGATATTTCTCACCAGCTGCAGCGAATCAAAATCTGAAATGCCCTTTTTCATCTCTTCTGAATAGATACTGTATCGAAAATCCCTGGTGAAAGAAATCAGCCTTCTTGCGTATGCATAGTCAAACCCGTATTTTTTAGCTTCCTCAAGCCATTTCCATACTCTGAAAAATGTATTTGAGGGATACCTTTCATGGAATCTGGTAAAATTTTTTAAAACAAGATCAAAACAGAAGGACATTTTCTCGTGTGCAACATTTATCATTCGGAGAAGTTCTGTCTGCCAGTATCTTGTGTAACCTGCAAAGTTTTCATCTCCGCCGTCACCATTAAGGGCAACCGTTACATGTTTTTTTGTCTCCCTTGCCACATAATAAGTAGGAATCATTGAAGAATCTGCAAATGGTTCATCGTAATGCCAGACAAGATGCGGAAGGACTGAAATAACATCAGGTTTGACAATAAACTGGTGGTGCTTGGTTCCAAATTTATCAGCGACAATTTTTGCGTAATTCAGTTCACTGAAATCGCTTTCTTCAAATCCAACGGAAAATGTCTTTACTGGCTGGTAAGAATTCTCACTCATAATACCAACAACTGTTGAGCTATCTATGCCTCCGCTGAGAAATGCACCGAGCGGCACATCTGCGATCATTCTCAATTTTGTTGATTCAACAAGTTTTTCCCACATCAGCTCCATGTATTCTTCCTCACTTTTCAATTTCAATTTCTTTGTAAAATCAATATCCCAGTACCTTTCAACTTTAATTTCACCATCTCTCCAGAGTAAAAAATGTCCTGGAGGCAATTTTCTTATTGCTCTGAATATTGTCCACGGAGAAGGGATCGCCTGATAAGTAAGGAAAAGATCAATTGCAACATAATCTATTTCAATTGAAATTTCATCCATTTCCAGAAGCGCCTTGATTTCAGAAGCAAAATAGATATCACCATCTTTCACTGAATAAACAAGAGGCTTCTTCCCGAGCCTGTCACGGGCAAGAAATAGTGTTCTTTTTCTATTGTCCCATATTCCAAAAGCAAACATCCCTCTTAAAAATTTCAGACACTGGGTACCATGCTGCTCATAAAGATGCAGGATGACTTCACTGTCTGTTTTTGTCTTAAAAATGTGCCCCTTATCTTCAAGAACCTTTCTTAACTGTTTGAAGTTATAAACTTCTCCATTGCAGACAAGAAAAATAGAATCATCCTCATTTGAAATTGGTTGTCTACCTGTTGTAAGGTCAATAATGCTCAGTCTTCGATGGCCGAGTCCAGCGCTGTCAAAAATTTTGTAACCTTCTTCATCAGGACCACGATGAATCATTGTTGAAGCCATTTTCCTGACATCTTCTTGTGAAACTCTTTTATTCCTTTTCACAATTCCGCATATGCCGCACATTTATTTCCTCCGCTGCAGAAGATGTTGATAAAGTGTTTCATATGCAGAAACCATGAGTGAAATATCAAAATCCCTGCTAACCAGCTCATAACCATTTTCAGCAATTTTTTTTGCAAGCATCTCATCTGAAAACAATAGAATGATTTTTTCTGCCAGCTCCTCTGCGCTACCCGGACGAACAAGTAAACCTGTTTGACCATCTTTTACAATTTCAGATGAGCCGCCAGCATCAGTTGCGATAACAGGTTTTTTCATAGCCATTGCTTCAAGAATTATGTTGGGCATTCCTTCCCATAAAGAAGGCAGGACCACGATATCAGATTCTGAAATAAGCTGCAAAATATCACTTCTGTATCCAAGAAATATTACATTGTCTTTTATCCCATACTCTTTAACCATTTCAACAAGATTGGGTTCGAAATAACCCTCTCCAGCAATCAGAAACTTAACGCTTTTATCTTTCTTTAAAATGATTTTTGCTGCTTCAATCAAAAATTGAATTCCTTTCTCAGGGGAAAGCCTGCTTGCGGTGAAGACAATTTTTTCTTTTCTTTTCATTTTCCTCTCAGCATAAGAATTAAATTTGTTCAGTTCAATGCCATTTCTGATAACAATAATTTTTCTTCCAACAGACCCCAGATTTTCCTTGTATCTGTTCTGGACGCTTATCGAATTGCACACTATTTTATCTGTAAAAAAACCTAACATTCTGTCAATAAAAAAATGGTGTTTTTTCTTCCATGAATCAATGCTTCTTTCAGAAGCGATAATAATTTTGACCCCCAACAGTATTCCGGCCACTCTGCCCCAGGTGTTTGATGTAAACATAAAAGTTTGAAGAATGTCGGGTTTTTCTCTCAGGAGAATTATTATTAACCTGAATAACGCGATCACATCAAACCTGAACCTTTTGCCAACCACCCAGACTGAGATGTTTTCTTTTTGAAACTCTTCTTTCATTCTTCCGCCTCTTAAACTTATAATAACAACATGAAACCTCTGGTGATTGATATACCTGCATAAAAGCAAAAGTTGCTTTTCTGTGCCGCCGACATCAAGAGTTCCTGTGATAAAACAAATTTTTGCCATTTTATTTTCTGAAACCATTTTCAATCTGCATTCATAACCATGTGATAAACTTCAATCATCTGCCTTGCGCTTTTTTCCCAGGAAAAATCCTTTGCTCTTTTCAATCCATCCATCCGCATTCGTTCTCTTGTATAAGAACTCTGTAAAACCTTTTCCATTGCCTCGACAAGTTGTTCGATGCTGTAGGGATTAACCAGAATCGCTGCATTTCCCGCCACTTCTGGCAGAGCAGAAACATTTGATGTTATTACAGGGCATCCGCATGCCATTGACTCAAGCACAGGCAAACCGAAACCCTCATATAAAGATGGAAACACAAATGCCTCCGCCATATTATAAAGACAGGCAAGCTGTTCAGCGCCAAGATATCCGGTAAAAACAACTCTGTTTTCCAGTTTATGCTGTTGAATCTGCTGTACAATCTTATCTTGAATGCTTCTATCCCCTGCAATAAACAACTTCAAATCTCTGTTTTTCCCAGCCAGAATTGCAAAAGCATCAAGCAATCGTTTAAGATTTTTTCTTTCAACAGAGGTAGCAACAGTTAAAAGATATGGAAAAGAAATCTTAAACCTTTCAAATATTTCGGAATTACCAGTATTTTCAAGGGGCATAAATTCTTTTCTTACACCAGGGTATACAACCATTATTCTTTCCCTTTCAATGCCATAATGTTGAACTATCGCATTTTTCACATGTTCAGAAACAGCAATAATAATAGAAGCCCTTTTCAAATAATTATGAACATTTTTGTACCACTTATCTGAATACCAGTATGCATCCATTTCAACAAAATCAAGGCCGTGTATTGTAACTATTCCTTTTATTTTTTTCAGACGCGGAAGGAAATAACCGGTCCCATGGAAAACATCAACTTTCTCTCCTGAAAGCCATCTTTCAATAATGGAAATATTATTATTTTCAAAGAACGCGATCAAAGGTCTCGGAACGCGCCTGACAAAAAGTTGAAAATTCTCCTGACGAGGAATTCTGATTTTCTTTATTCTTTCTTCAAAATTCCTCATAAAAAAACCAAAAATCAGATACTGGTTTTCAGTGTCAACACAGGCAAGGCCATCAATAAGACCTTCGACCCATATCTCAAGCCCGGCCGCATGACCAAATGGAAAATTCACATCCAGAACAATTTTCATATCATTTTCACCTTTTCTGTTCCTTTCTTGTTTTATAAGCCATATAATAAAAAGCAATCTTTTTGAAAAAATACCAGGATTGAACAGGTAAAAAAACAAAAGCCAGAGCGAACAAAAACCGGGCAATATCCTTAAAAGTCAAAACAGGGCAAATCAAATAAAACTTTTTTATAAACCTGATAAATTTTTCTTTTGCTATTTTAAAATCACCACAAAGCAAAGCATCACGACCTTTAGCAAACTTCCATCTAATCTTTTTAGCCCGATAATGTTCCCAGTAACGCAAAGACAAGAAATTTTTTTCTCTTGCATATTTTTCATAATAGTCCATCACAATAAAATAGTTTTCTGAAGATGTTGAATAATGAGAAAAGGTCCCCTGAGCTGGATGCACCCTATAATTTATAAGCTTTTTGCGCAAAATACCTACCGAAAATTTCTGTAACATGCGTAACCACATTTCAAGGTCGTTCGCTGTAAACTGCATTTCTCTTTTCATTTCATATTTTTTAAGCAATTCAAGCCAGTATGCATCATCTGTTATCTGAAAGAAGTCCTCTTCCTTAAAAAGCCCGATTTCTGAAAAAACTTTTTTCACAAACATACCGCTTGGACATATGAAAAAATCGCCATACTTCAAAAAATTATTATAGGCAGCGTAAAAATCAAAAATTTCAGTGTTCTCCAGATGTTCGGGTATTTTCCATTCACCAATAATTTCTCCTTTTGCATTGATGATATTGGCTTCAGTGAAAACAGCCATCACATCCTTATGTTTTTTCAAAAAATCAACCTGTTTTTCCACAATTGTGGGATGGTAAACATCGTCAGAATGATAGATGGCAACAAGTTCAGTTTCTGCAAGATGCAGTATTACATTGTAACTTCCATAGCAGTAAATGTTTTCCGGGTTTTTATGGAATCTAAGCCTTGAATCCGCGAAAGAAAAAACTATTTTTTCAGTATTATCGGTTGAGCCATTGTCCACTACGATGATTT
>JAMWBX010000117.1 GCA_023818725.1 Candidatus Omnitrophota bacterium | reverse complement strand
CGGCAGAAGACCTTCTTTATCCTGCAAAAAAAAGAAAAAGCCAGGTGGCAATTATTTACTCCTCTTCAGCGGATATATGGGAGATGGGCATTAACTACATTTACGGGTTTGAAAGAATGCATACCTGGCTGGCTCTCGCTCACAGCCAGATACCTGTGGACTTCCTTTCAGAAAAAATGATAGAAGAAGGCTGGTTGAAAGATTACAGGGTCGCCTATTTTTCTGGCACGGCGATAAATGAAAAAGCCGCATGGCAGATAAAAAAGTGGGTCGGTAAAGGTGGGATACTTGTTCTGACAGCCGGCGCGGGTATGAGAAACCAGTTTAACAAAAAAAGCGTTGTTCTGGATGAGATTTTGCCAGCTGTCCGCTCAGAACCAAAGGAGAATCAGGTTTACCTGTATAGTGGAAGATATCTCGATACTCTAACGGTGGTTGATACCGTAATAGTCCGGGATTCAGGGGCCATTGTCGATGTTGTTTCAGTAAGACAAAAACTTCTACCGCTAAAAAAAGCAGAAGTACTTGCGACCTTTTCTGATGCAACACCGGCTATAGTGAAAGGCGCTTATGGCAGGGGAAAGGTTTACTGTACTGGCTTTCTGCCCGCTATCGCATATATGAGAAGGGCGTTAATACACAGAAATGAAATAATGAAAGGTATAGCCAATCCTGACACAATTGAACAACCAGATCCTGGCGCAATCGTTCCTGAGCAGCTTTTGATCAAGAGAGCTTTTGAGCCGTGGAACTATCCCCAACAGTACAGAGACCTTATCTGTATGCCTGTTTTCCAGGCGCGCGTTGAGCTGCCTGTTAGATGCTCAAATGCTCTGGTCGATGCAGTCATAATGGACAGTGATAAAGGAAGCGTCCTTGTTCTTTCAAATTATACATTTCAGCCAATCAAGAACCTTCAAATAGAGGTAATTCCGAAGAAACGGGTAAGGAAAGTGGAAAGTGTGCGCCACGGGTCATTACCCTTTTCACTTCGAGCAGGCAGGATCAAATTTTCTGTACCACTGCTGGAAACCGATTTTATAAAGATTTACTACTGATTCATCGAACAAACTTGATTTTCTTTATTTTTTCACCTGTAGCACTTTGCAATTTCTTCAGAAGCTCCTTTTCTCTCTTTTTCAATTCCAGAATCCATGCTGAATTTTTTACGGCAACGACCAGCGTACTGTCGGTGTACTTTAAAACATAGCTGTAATTTCTGGCTTCATCGCACTCCTGCGCCCAAACTTTCTCCCAATCCACAATTCCTGCATTTCTCAGCCGGGTTTCTTGGGCTGGCTTTACCTTCCATGCTTCCGGCAGAATATCCGAAATTCTTTTTTCTTTCATGTTTTCATTGGCATCACAACATAAAGATATTCCCTGTCTTCTTTTCCACATAGCTTTGCTGGCTTTAATGGGTCTTGGAAGAACAACTCTACATATTCCTGGCTTACTGTCTTGAGGAACTCTATAATATAAACCGGATTGAAGACCACAGTGTTTTCAGGTCCTGCATACTCTATATCAATCCTTTCCTCGCCGGATCCACTTTCCTGCCCCTCGATATTAAGTACCAGCAGGTTCCTTCTGAAGCTCATCTTTACCGAGGCGAATTTTTCTGAAGTCAATAGAGAAAGCCTATCAAGACTGTCGAACAGATCTTTTGTTTTTATTACTGACGTGCCCTGTTTATTAGAAGCAGGTATAACCTTTTCGTAATCAGGAAATTCTCCTTCAAGAAGCTGTGATATTAAGGTTGTCCTATCTGTTTTGAGAATTATCTGATTTTTTGAAAATAACAGCGAAACATCTGATTCTTTGAATATTAAAGGAAAGACCTCAATAAGACGAAGAGGTAGGATGATTTTAACCCTATTTCCGTCCTGAATTTCCTTTTTTACCAGCGAAAGCCTCCGTGTATCTGTCGCTACCATGTTCAGAGTATTGTTTTTCGTTTCCATCAAAACTCCCCTGAAATACATTCTTGGTTCCTCAGGATTTATACAATAAACCGTCTTTTTTATCATATCCAGTAATATAGAAGAAGAGATGACAAACCCTTTAGAATCAGAAGCAACGTCTTTTTCCACTGGTAGCTTCGGATAATCTTCAGGATTCATCAGAAGCAGCTTGTATTGAAAAGATTTATCATTTATCACAGCGTTGTTTTCTTTCACTGTAATTTTGATAAGTTTTTCGGGTATCTTTCTAATAAGTGAAATGAAAAGCTTTCCCGGTATTAAGGCGATACCTTTGTCTTTAACTTCACACTCAACAAAGGTTTTAAGGGTCAACTGAAGATCAGTACTGGTTAAGTTTATTCCATCCTTTCTTCCTTCTACCAAAATGCCTCCTGTTGTACTAATTACAGGTTTTGAGGGTAAAATTTTCGAAATTTTTTCCAATTCGTCAACCAGTTTCCCTTTTTCTACGACTATTTCCATTTCTTTCTCCTTTCTAAAAAGTAATGCTACTAAAATTCTGTTAATTACATCTAAGTACCGTAAGAAAAATAACTTAGCCTGTTGACAACCTGTTTATAATCATGTGTTCAACCTTTCAATAAGTTTCTCAACAACGGCTTTTAAATTTTCATCTTTTTCTATAGACGCTTTCACTTTCTTACAGGCATGTATTACAGTTGTATGGTCCTTTCCACCAAACTCCTCTGCTATTGATGTTAATGAGCTTGCTGTCAACTCCCTTGCCAGGTACATCGCAATCTGTCGTGGCACAACAAGGTCTTTTACCCTTCTTTGACTTTTAAGGTCATGCAGACTGATACGGAAATAATCTGCCACAGTATCAATCACCTTCTGAATAGTAACAATCTTCTTCTGTGAATATATTATCTCTTTCAGGTATTCTTTCGCAACATCAACATTAAGATCTTTTCCAAACAAAGATGATATTGCAAAAAGGCGATTGAGGGCACCCTCGAGTAGTCTTATATTACCAGTGATATTTTCTGCGATATAGAAAATCACATCATCACTTGGATGCAGCCTTTTTGTTTCACACTTTTTCTTCAGTATGGCGACCCTTGTTTCAAAGTCCGGCGGTTGAAGATCCACAACAAGTCCCCACTCAAAACGGGATACAAGTCTTTTTTCAAGATCTGATATCTCTTTTGGCGGCTTGTCGCTTGAAAGAACAATTTGCTTCCGCTGGTCATAAAGGGCATTGAAGGTATGGAAAAACTCTTCCTGGGTTCCCTCCTTTCCTGCCAGAAAGTGGATATCGTCTATCAAAAGAATGTCGGCTTTTCTGAACCTGTTTCTGAAAAGATGTGTGGTCTTAGTCTGGATGCTGTGAATGAATTGATTGACGAATATTTCACAAGGTAGATATGCTACATGACCATGCGATGACTCATATACCGCATGCCCTATAGCCTGCATGAGATGGGTTTTACCCAGCCCGACGTCTCCATAAATGAAAAGCGGATTATAGGCGACTCCCGGCGATTGAGCAACAGCAAGGCTTGCCGCATGGGCAAGCCTGTTGCATGGACCCACGACGAAGTTTTCAAAGATATAGTCAGGATTCATGTTTTCGCATGAAATGCTATTTTGGTCCTTATAAGGCGGTTGCTCCTGTTTTAGATTTTCTGCATCAGCCATTATCCACTGTATGTAGGCGGGTTTTTCCAGAACTTCTTCAAGCACTATGCTGAATATATTCAGAAATGGAGCCAGGCCTTTATAAAAAATCGGTCCAGGGATTTCAATGTAAACTGTATTTCCTTCTATCTTATGGATTTTCAATGGCTTAAACCATGTATCAATAACCCTGTCATTTTGTAACCTATTTCCAAGCTTAATCAACACAGTTTCCCAGATTTTCCACAGGTTATCCACAACTTTGTCGTTCATTTGTTAGCCCCGCAACATTTTTTATACTTCTTGCCACTTCCGCATGGACAGGGGTCGTTTCTTCCTATCTTTTTGCCAACCCTTACAGGCTGCTGTTTGATTCCTGGAACAGACGGAGCGCCAGTAGAAGGTTCTGCTGTAGCGTGAGAAACTGCTACAGGTTCCTGCTGTCGCACCACATCAAACTGATTCAATTCCTGATGTGAATAACTAGCAGGCACAAACACTCTTTCGGGCGTCCTGGAAATTACTTTCTCAGAAACCTTTATCCTGAAGATGTGGGAAAGTACCTCTTTTCTTATGGCGTCAAGCATCCCTTCGAAAAGGAGGAATGCCTCTTGTTTGTAAGCGACAATAATATCCCTCTGGCCATATGCACGAAGTCCTATGCCTTCTCTTAACTCGTCTATGGACCTCAGATGGGCTTTCCATCTATGGTCTATTGCCTGAAGAAACACAAGTTTCAATATTTCACTGAAGTACTCGCCGAGTTCGTCTTTCTGCTTCCGCAGTCCCTGTTTTATGGCTTTTTTTATCTCCTGAGGGATATCGTCTCTCCATGCCTGCGCTTCTCTCAGGGTGTCAGGAATGCGAAGGTCCACGCTGACATTGAAAATGTTTTTAATATGGTTTGCAAGAGCAGAAATATTCCATTGATCTGGTTTCACGCGTGTGTTCAGATGTTCTTCAACAGCAAAACCCACAATTTCGTTAATGAAGTCTTCAAGATATTTCTCCAGATTTTTCCCGGCCAGGACATCTTGGCGGATACCATAGATTACCTTTCTTTGTTCATTCATTACATCGTCAAACTCGAGGAGCTGCTTTCTGATTTCAAAATTTCTTGCTTCCACCTTTTTCTGTGCGTTGTTTATCATTTTTGTAATCAAAGGATGCCTTATTTTTTCACCTTCCGGGAGATGTCCCATCATTCCCTTCATACGATCAGATCCAAAAATCCTTAAGAGATCGTCTTCCATTGACAGATAAAACCGGGATGAACCAGTATTACCCTGCCTTCCAGACCTGCCTTTCAGTTGATTGTCTATTCTCCTGGCTTCGTGTGTTTTAGTTCCGAGTACATTCAGA
>JAMWBX010000116.1 GCA_023818725.1 Candidatus Omnitrophota bacterium | reverse complement strand
AGCGTTCAACCATTTCAAAAAGGAAATAAAAATGGATCCCCATGGCATCAGGGAGGCGCTTGTTATTGAACAGGCAAATCAGGCCGGGTATTTTTTTGACGAAATAATCTCATCTTTACCCTTTCCTGTGAGAATTAGAAAAAGTTATTACATAAGAAAAAATCTACCCTTTACCTATCCTTTACCAAAAAGAATAGATGAAACATTTCAGGGAAGAACCGGGCTTCTTGCTTATGATCTTATTATAATTTCCGGTGTTGATATTCACGAGTTTTCGCCTGAAGAACAGCTGAATCTTATTTCATATGTGGAGCACGGTGGGGCGATAATTTTTACAGGCGGCTCTTACGCCTTTGAAAAAAGTGATGGCACCTATTATCTGATTGAAGATATTTTTCCAGTGGAAATAGAATTTCCAGAAAAAAAGATAAGAATTTCAAACCCTGCTGGAATCGGTGGCTTCTTAAAAAATCCTGAAACTGTCAAGCTAAACAAGCAGCACCCGGCATGTAAGGGACTTTCCCGCAAGATTGGCAAAATTTCATTTTTTCATCCTGTTAAATTGAAAAAACGCGCAGAAATTGTGGCGCGCTGTGGTGATTATCCTGTTATCGCCACAACTGAATACAAAAATGGAAGGACCTGTGCGATAACGGCAATTCCTGACTATGACAATCTTAAAGGCCCTGTGGATCAATCAAACTTTTTTGAACACAGTGAATACGATGATCTGATGCGAAACTTGATTATGTGGCTGATGAAAAAAGAAAAGGAGATTATCATAAAGGAATTCCAGATCAAGAAAAAGAAATCAGGTCAGTGGGAGCTTTTGGCTGAACTTGAATCATCAAGGGAGAAAACAAAGAAAGCAGTATTTGAAATCCACTCAAACAACTTTTTCAACCAGGCATGCGGAAGAACTCTGGATTTTTCTAATCGTGTCTTTCAAAAAAATCTGGAAATAAAAGGAACCAGAGTAAAATTCAATTTCCAGTTGCCAGTGCAACTGCAATTGCCTCCAGTAAATATTTACAAAATGGTTCTTTCTGTCCAGTACGGTAAAGATGTTGATAGGAAAATTAAAAATATGAATGTTGACCCTTATGAACCTGTGGTACACAGAAGGGATGTTGTGATTGAAACAAAAAACCCAGCATACATAAGCATAGAAAACCTTGAACATGAGTATGTTTTTATGCCCGGACAAAGCTTAAGGTTTCAAATCACCTCTTCTCCCCAGCATCTCGAAAAGCTTGTTATTGAAATAAGGGATGACAAAGAAAACACAGTTTTCCACAGAGAACAGATAAACCCTGGTGGTTCGTATTTATTTGAATACAGAATTGGAAACTGGCGAAGGGGATTATACACACTGAGAGCAACTTGTATTACCCGCTTGCAATCATACTTTTCTGAATATCAGTTTGCAATTATTCATGTGGAACCGGTTGAGGATTTGCTCTTTGTCGCGCCTGTCCATGTCAATGGACTTACTGAGAAAAGAATACGAGAGGATGTATCAGACAGGGTTAGCAAGGGATTTAATTGTTTGATATCCGGTAAGGTTATGGGCAGTTTCGGGGAAAGATTTTATAAAAATATTTTATATTACCGTTATCTTGCGCAATTTGAATATAATATGTATTTATGGGGCGAGTATGAAGGACTTACCTGTATTGTGGATCACGGTCCCTGGTATCTTGAAGAAGGCAAAAATCCGAATGTTCCATGTATCCTAACCGATGATTTCACAAAAAAGACCTTTGAATATGTCAAACCTATTTTTGAACGGGCAGAGAAAATTCCAGCGCTTTTGAGTATGGAAATACTGGATGAGCCACATGCCCTGCCTTCAAACATCTGCAGATGCGAAAAATGTCTTGAAACTTTCAGAAAAAAATACGGCTATGAGATGCCAGGATGGTCTGAAGTTGAAAACATTCGCGGAAAGAAAAGGTATGATTTTTTTGAGTTTCTTGGCGACTACTATGAAAAAGGATTCAGGGATACATACAACGCGGTTTTGAAATACCGCAGCAGGGTTCAGGCAAACCATGTTTTCGCCCTCGTTGGAGCTGGGCAGTACTCAACCCATTTCAGTTTTACCGATGATTTGAAGTGGTTTCCATACTGCGACACATTTGAGTTTGACTGCTATAATTATATGTACGCGCATTTTGCTGGTGCTGAAAAAGCAAAATTCCATCAGTTTCATTTTGCATTTGCGCGATACAGAAACCTTGCCGGTTATTACAAAAAGCAGCTTGGATTTTTTGTTCAACTGGACGACAGGGACTATCCGCATGATATTGAACCAATAAAAGCGCCCTGCGAAATACTTTATACTGCCATTGGGCAGAACGCCAAAACATTTCATCTTATGTACAAGCCGAGCTTTTCTAATGTTTTTGGACTCAGACAGGAAAGATGGGAACTTTTTGGAAAGGAATTAAAAAGAATCAGGAGGGCATCCCCGCTTTTGAAGAAAATGAATAAACCGCAGGCGAAGATTGCGATGTTTTTCCCGCACACAAACTGGGTAATAAATCCGCAAGAAAAGCAGCTTCCGCCCGGGTATGTTGGGATTGGTTTTTATCACAAAGAGGAAAGGCCATTTAATAGATGGTTTCCAACGGGCTATACACCATTTAATGCTTACGAGTTTTTCTTTAGAAACTTTGGGGAGTGCGATGTTATTGAAGAAAGACTTGTTGCCAGAGGCCACTTTAATGGATATAAAATGATTGCGCTGCTTGCCACAGATTTTATACACCAGCAGGCAGCAGAAAAGATTGAGGAATTTGTAAAAAACGGCGGAATTCTGCTAGTGGACAGGTTACCATCTTTCAATCAAAATGGCGAGAGAATTTCATTTATGAACAATCTTGAGTATTTTTCCTCTGAACCGCTTTTTGACGGAATTGAGATCAAAAAAGCAATATATGGCAGCGGAAAGGTGTATTTTTTGACTGCGGATCTTGACCAGATTTATACTGACATCCTTGTTTCAGACGACACAAGAAAAGACAATTTGTTGAAAGAAAAGTTCCAGCAAATAGTTTTTGATAGAGAGGGTATTTTCCCTCATTGTTTGAGCACAAACACTCTTGTTGAAGCAAGTCTTTTGAACAATAATGAGTTTATCTGCATTACAGTTGTAAATCACTCTCATAAAACAGAGAAAACAACGGTGAAGATATTTTATCCTGATTATGAGGTAAATTTTGCGTTTGACCTTATCACTTTTGAAAAGATACCTCTGAGAAAAACAGAAAATGGGATTGAGATTGATTGTGAACTTGAAGACCTTTCAGGAAGATTTGTGGGACTGTATCACAGGCTTGCTGAAAATGTTGAGATTGAAGGAAAAGTTTCATACAGAAGAGGCGATTACCTGTACCTGAAATTACTTCCAATTTCAAATAATAAGGTTGTAAACGGCGAATTTCTGTGCAGGGTAAAATGTGTTAATCCTGAAGGAAATGTTGATTGCGATAAAATAATCAGCATCAACAGCAATGGCTATATTCTGGGAAAGGCGATTGCTGAAAATGAGATTACAGGCATATGGAGTCTGGAGGTTGAACTTCTTCATTCAGGTGTATCAAAAAAGATTACATGGAGTGTAAAGGAGGGTTGAATATGTTGAGCGAAAAAGAGGCATATGAAAGAGGAAGGAGCGCAGGTATTGCTGCGGCAAGAGATCCACAGTGGTTGCTTATGGCAGAGAGCGTAATGGATTGGGCAAGGAAAAGTTATCCGGCATCCGCAGAACTTGACTACAGAAAGGAGATTTTAAAACTCGATAAGGAAAGAATGAGTTCTGGCCTGGATTTAACAAAGTTTCCTGAATGCAAAAAATGGGTTGATGTTTTAAGAGCAGAACGCAAGGGATTTCTGGATGGATGCAAAGATGAATGGATGATGGCGCATCATTTTAACTGGTACTGGTTTGTAAGCAGGAGATTGAATACAAGATATGTAAGAAAATCTGCACCAAAAGGAAAGTGCACCGGGGTTTGGTTTGGCTATGGAAATGAAGGACCAATGGCTGGTCAAAACCTTGATGATCTTGTCAGGCCTTTCCAGAGATTCAATCCTCCTGAAAAAGGACCTTCCGGGAAGCCATTTGAGAAAATTACACCTGTGGGAAGCGCTTCATCCGCAGTGCTTTGCGATGAAGAACCAGAAAACATCTTTCCTGTCGATGTATTTGAGATAATGCCAGAAGATATAAAAAAGCTGTCTGATTTTGTTGATTTTCTTTACAGGTACAGAGAATTCTGGGGGCCAGGAAATATCATCTTTGCAGATTCTGAATTCAACTCGGTTGCAATAGAAAAATCAAACTGCAGGATGGGAGTAAGATGGCCGAAAAATGGCGCTTCTGCTGTTACTGCCTGCGCGTATCTTACGCCTGAAATGAATTCTTTTAAAAAAGAGAGAGACAGAATTTCCTTCCAGATGCGTGGCTATGATCCTGTTGACAATCCTGACTATGTGTTCTGGGAAGGCTGCGAGAGAAGATATCGAAGGTTGCTGAAACTTGTAGAACAGGAATCTTCAAAAACTCCAACCCTGCAGGGGCTTGTCAGCATAATGCTTGATCACGCAGTGCCATTTCCTGACAGGATATGTCTTGCAGGAGAAAAAGGTCACCGGCTTGATTGGGAAGCAAACTGGACTCTTGTAAGTTCTTCATCAGTGCTTTTCGGTCCAACAAGAAGAACACTATGGTGGCGCAGAGAAGGACATAGGCCAATATACGAAACAAAGCCATTTTTAATACCCGGGGAAGGGGTTGAAATAAAAAAAGAGTGGATTAAAGGGACCAGACTTGAAAATGGAGGTCAGGTATGAGAAAAAAAGTGCTTGGAAATTCTGATATGGAGATTAGTGTCATCGGGCTTGGAACATGGGCAATCGGCGGCACAGGATATAACTATTCCTGGGGTTCTCAGGACGATAAAGATTCTATTGAAACAATAAAGCTTG
>JAMWBX010000115.1 GCA_023818725.1 Candidatus Omnitrophota bacterium | reverse complement strand
AATTTATGGAAGCCGTGGAAGCATAATAGCCTATGGCACGATCGGGCAATCTCCGGATGGCGAGGCAACAGCCTATCTTGAAACAGAACCAAAAGGATATGATGCCCAGCAGACAAGGCAGCTGATTTCGACTAGCAAAAAAATTGAAGCAACTCCTTACAATACATACAGGGCTCAGATTGAGAGTTTTTCTTCCTCAGTTCTTGAAAACAAAGAGGTGTTCAATTCAGGTGTTGACGGAACAAGAAATCAAGCCCTTGTCCTTGCGGCTTATAAATCAGCAAAGACAAAAAAATCGCAGAAGGTTCCTTTAAATTAAGATTATTGCTTTTTAAAACTAGGATCGGTTTCTATATGGACTTCTATCCCTATCTTTTCCTTTGATTTTTTGATCATTTCCTGTAGAAAATTGTCATATTCCTCTCTGTCTACCGGTGTCTCAACAGGCTTTCCTTTAAACCCGGATAAAAGAATCGCGTTGATGAACTCTACTGAATTGATTCCTTCAACACCAGCAGCAATAAGTTTTTCACCCTTTGTTATTGCCTTGCAAAAGTTCTTTATTATTTCAGCATGGGTGGCCTGTTTTTTTGGGATACGAACAGTCTTTTCCTTTGTTTCAACAGAAGCCCACATACTTTTGTTTTCAAATGTGAACTTACTTACAGGTACACTGTTTTCAAAGAATCTTAAAGTGTCTCCATTAATGATAATCTTCCCAAGGTCTCCTGCAATTTCAAGATAAAAAATGTGGGGAACTTCATTGGTGGTGGTATAATAGTAACCCCAGGCCCCATTTTCATATTCAAGAAGCACGCTGGCTTCGTCTTCAACTTCGATGTTATGTAACCTTGTTCTGACTTTCGCTTCAAATCTTTTTGGAAGTCCAGCTAACCATGTGAAAATATCAATCATGTGGGGTGCCTGGTTTATCAAAACTCCTCCGCCTTCTCCCTTCCATGTTGCTCTCCATAATCCGCTGTCGTAATATGCCTGAGATCTGTACCATGGATCAATAAGCAGGGTTCTTTTAATTTCGCCTAATTTACCTTCTTCAATGAGCTTCTTAGCAGCAACCGCAATACCCCAGTTTCTTCTTTGATACATTACGGAAAAAACCTTCTTTGTTTTTCTTGCTGCTTCTAACATGGTATCTGCCTGACTTACAGTAACTGCTATAGGCTTTTCGCTGAGAACATGCAGCCCTTTGTTCATTGCATAAACGCTGATTTCGGGGTGAAAATAGTGTGGGGTGGCAACAATGACTGCATCTGCAATTCCGCTATCAATTAGCTCTTTATAATCCGTGAACCACCTGACGCAATGTTTTTCACCGACTTCTTTTGCCCTTTTTTCGTCTGCATCACACACTGCTACAAGTTTCGCTTCTTTTACACTTGTTTGAACACTTGTTGCGTGTGCCTGTCCCATGCCTCCGACTCCAATAATTCCTAATCTTACTCTTTTCATACATTCCCCCTGTGTTATAATTTCTTGACAGGAAAAACAAAAACTAGTATAATAAATTTCTTGAAAAAGTCAAAACCAGGGTTGAAACTTTTTTGCCGTTAAAGTCATCTAAACAGACAGGTAGTGTCAGAAAAAACCTCGGTTAACCTTAACTCATCAAAAGGAGGGTTATATGGCGGATTTTAAAATAAAGCCATTAGGAGACAGGTTGGTAGTAAAACCAATGGAGCCAGAGGAAAAGACAAAAGGCGGAATAATACTTCCTGATACTGCCAAGGAAAAACCCCAGGAAGGAAAGGTTGTTGCTGTCGGAAAGGGAAAGCTGGATGAAGATGGAAAACCAATCAAGATGGAAGTGAAAGTTGGCGATGTTGTTTTATATGGCAAGTATGCTGGAACAGAAGTCACAATTGAAAATGAAACCTACATGATCCTCCGCGAGGAGGACGTACTTGGCATTGTTGTAAAATAACAACAGGAGGGAAAACATGGCCAAGCAGATGATTTTTAGTGAGGAAGCAAGAAGAAAAATGCTTCACGGAATGGAGATTGTAGCAGAAGCCCTAAAACCAACACTGGGTCCAAAGGGAAGGTGTGCGGTTATAGAAAAAAAATTCGGTTCTCCAACGGTCATTAATGACGGTGTTACAATTGCAAAGGAAATTGAACTTGAAGATCCTTACGAAAATCTTGGTGCGCAGCTATTGAGGGAGGTTGCTTCTAAAACCAATGACATTGCCGGCGATGGTACAACAACAGCGACTCTTCTTGCACTTGCGATTGCGAGAGAAGGATTTAAGAATGTCGCAGCAGGAGCAAATCCTGTTCATTTGAGACGCGGGATAGAGAAAGCAGCCAAAGCTGTTGTCGAAAAACTGAAAAAGATGAGCAAGCCGACAAAGGATAAACAAGAAATTCAGCAGGTTGCCACCATTGCAGCAGCAAATGATCATGAAATAGGTAAAATAATCGCCGACGCCATGGAAAAAGTTGGAAACGAAGGAGTCATTACTGTTGAGGAAGCAAAAGGTACAGAGACAGAACTGAAGGTGGTCGAAGGAATGCAGTTTGACAGAGGATATCTATCTCCTTATTTTGTGACAGATTCTGAAAGAATGGAGGCTGTGCTTGAAGACGCGTACATCCTCATTCATGACAAAAAGATTTCCGCTATCAAAGACCTTCTTCCTCTTCTTGAGAAGATTGCCCAGAGTGGGAAGCCTCTTCTTATAATTGCTGAAGAGGTCGAAGGAGAGGCCCTTGCAACACTGGTTGTGAACAAGCTTCGTGGAACACTTGCATGCTGTGCTGTAAAGGCACCCGGTTTCGGAGACAGAAGAAAAGCAATGCTTGAGGATATCGCGATTTTGACAGGTGGAAAGGTGATTGCTGAGGAACTTGGAATGAAGCTTGAAAATGTAGATATCAGCATGCTCGGTCGCGCAAAGCGTGTCATCGTGGACAAGGAGAATACAACAATAGTAGAGGGTGCCGGTAAGAAATCAGATATCGAAGGCAGAATCAATCAGATTAAAAAAGAGATTGAAAAATCTACTTCTGACTACGATAAAGAAAAGTTACAGGAGCGTCTTGCAAAGCTTGCCGGTGGTGTTGCAGTTGTTAATGTTGGTGCTCCGACAGAATCAGACATGAAAGAAAGGAAAGCAAGGGTTGAGGACGCGTTAAGTGCAACAAGAGCTGCGGTTCAGGAAGGAATTATTCCTGGAGGTGGAGTTGCTCTTCTGAGATGTCAGAAAGAGATTGACAGTGTTGATTTTGCTGATGAAGACGAAAAGACAGGAGGAAGGATAGTCTACAGGGCACTGGAATCACCATTAAGACAGATTGCTGAGAATTCTGGAATGGATGGTGCAGTTGTTGTTGATAAGGTGCGTTCTGCGGACAGTGAAAGCTTTGGATTCAATGCGGAAACAGATCAGTTTGAAGATCTGGTCAAGGCCGGTATTATCGATCCAACAAAGGTTACAAGGACTGCGCTTGAAAATGCTGTAAGCGTTTCAGCGCTTCTTCTGACAACAGAGACCCTTATTACTGAAAAACCGGAAAAGAAGGAAAAGACGCCTGCTGCACCCCCCTATCCGGAATATTGAAAAGAACCGGCCCCGCATAAAGCGGGGCCTTTTTTATTGCAGGAATCATGGAAAGGTGGCACTATTATATTTCAGGAGATGTGCACGGAGTAGGGTTCCGGTGGTATGCTAAGAGCATTGCCGACTCTCTAAACATCAAAGGATGGGTTCGCAACATGGCAGATGGTAGGGTTGAAATAGTTGCGGAGGCTGAGCCTGAAGCCCTGCAGTCATTTACAGAAAAAATGAAAACAAGTTATCTTGGTTTGAATATTAACAGAGTAGAAATTGAAAAAGAAAAAGCGACCGGTGAATTCAATAGCTTCAAAATCATATTTTTTTAAAATTTATGGCAGAAAAAAAACAATACAAAGATGTCGCATCTTCTGGCCTTGATGCAGTTCTTCCTCAGATTGACTGGTTCAAAAATTACCACAGAAATTATACCATTACCATTGTAATACCTGAATATACATCACTGTGCCCGAAAACAGGCAATCCGGATTTTGGAACAATTACAATTCAGTATGAACCGAAAGACAGGATTATAGAACTTAAATCACTAAAGGAATATATTTTTGCATACAGAAACCTCGGTATCTTCTATGAAAATGCCGTCAACCGGATACTTAAGGATGTTGTTTTTGCTATAAAGCCTGTCTGGGTTTCAGTAAAGGGCGAGTTCACTCCGCGTGGAGGTATTCATTCCATCGTTGAAGCCCGCTGGCCGGCAAAAAAGTAAATCTATTCTCATCATTTCTTGCTCTTGTTCATTTCTGCCTTATTCCTACCCTTATTGAAAGGATACGCAAGTGGTATTTTGCCTGCTCTTGACAAAATTATTAAGATAGTTTAAAACATATTAAACAAGGGAAACAAATTATGGAAAAAGCAAAAGATATGTTGATTGAAGCGGCGGTAAATCTTGGTGAGAGTTTGGGTCTTAACAGGGCAGTATGCCAGATTTATGCACTTCTTTATCTTTCGAATGCGCCGCTGTCTCCAACAGAAATTGGCAAGAGCCTTGAGATGAGCAAGGGCAATGTCAGCATTAATCTGAGAATTCTTGAACAATGGAATGCAGTGCGAAAGGTATGGAAAAAGGGCTACAGTAGGCCTCTTTACACAGCAAACGAAGACATAGAAATGATTATTTTTGATAAATTGAAGACAGGGATAGAGAAACGCTTAAGTTATGTCAAGCCTATAATCATGCAGGTAAAAAACCATAAGGACAGAAACTTAGCTGCGTCAAATGAGAAATTTTTTGCAAGGCTTGACAGAATTGAAAGGTTGATTGGGAAAATAGAGTTTTTTTTGCAAAACCTTGATACCATCAAGGCATTTACAAAATAAGAAAGTGGGTGAAAAATGAAAAGAGCTCTTATAACAGGAATAACAGGTCAGGATGGTAGTTATCTAGCAGAGTTTTTAATTTCGAAGGGTTATGAAGTTCATGGAATAATAAGGAGAGCAAGCACATTCAATACGGAAAGAATAGACCACGTTTTTGTA
>JAMWBX010000114.1 GCA_023818725.1 Candidatus Omnitrophota bacterium | reverse complement strand
ATGTGGAAAAATTGCAAGCATCACAGCGTCATTGAAATGCACCCGGCAGGGACCAATGAGCATTCCTGAACTAAAAACTGATGAAAATAGCAGGAAGGTTTTTTGAAATTAAATAATGTGAAACCGGAAATTCCACTAAAAAATTTGAGGTTAAAAAGGCACTTGATTATATCTTTTTCAAATGAGTGGCAAGATTAATTCCATACATCAGATGCCCTGTTTCATTCGGGTGGATTCCATCAACAAAATAAAAACTATCGTGAGGCACAAGAGAAAGTCCATCAATGACATTGCAACCTGTTTTTTTACCTGCGTCTTCAATTATTTTTCTTACATTTTGCAATAGTCCTGCTTTTTTCTTCTGGTTTTCTCTTTCAGTCCAGATAGGTGTTATGACAAAGATTTTTGATTTTGCAAAAATTTTCTTCAATTTTTCAAGATAAGCGTACGCTGATTTGGCTATCTTTTGAGCTGAAAAATCTTTGTTCCAGTCATTTACACCATATGCAACAGTGATGATATCTGGTTCGAATGGAAAATTTCGGTCAAGAGATTCAGCATCAAAAACAAATCCACCAACACCCTGATTTATAAAGTCGGCGTTAAAAATTTTCGCAACAACGCAAGGATAAGCACATACAGGACTGATACAATCCATACCCTGAGTTATTGAATCTCCGAGAAAAAGTATTTTTTTTTCTTGTTTTTCAGTTGGTTCTCCATCAGCGCTACAAGAAATAACCTCAATTTCGACAGAAACAGGAAGATGCAATTTTATTTTTCTTTCCTTCTTATCAGGGAACCGGAAAATCTTTATCTTGAATTTTTCCATTTCAGGCATCAAATCTTTTATTCTGATTGATTTAACAATTGTTCCGTCAACCTCAAGCTCAAGCCCGAGATAGTTCCTTGCCCTGCCTTTCAGTGCAAGTTCCACTTCTAAATCCCGTGAATCTGTTTTCATTGCGATGCAAACACCTGATAAACAACCTGTCCGAATTCTTGTGGCTTGTCCATATTTTTCATAAACGGCTAACTGTTTTTCTGTAAAACGAGAATGCGTTTGAGGTATTACTCCATGCAAAAATTTTGGGTCAATCATAATACTGCTCCTTTTTTATGCCGGTTGGCCTAAGCATAATTCCACCAGTAATTATATCACTGAATTTTGCGCATTATATTTTTGACACAACATGCAAATGATTATAAAATCTCAAAAATCAAAACTGCGGGCGCAAAAATGAATAAGACATTGTGGCAGTACTATGTCGATAAGGCGAAAGAAATAACTGAAAAAGCACTTGAAAATATCAAAAATCTGGAGCGATGGAAAAAAGAAAGGCAGCAGATAAGAAAAGAGTTTTTTATTTCTGCCGGACTTTATTCTTTTGAGAAATGCGATCTTTCCATCAAATTTTTGGGGGAACTAAAAAAAACTGGCTTTGTTGTCCGAAAAATTGCCTATCAGATCTTTCCAGATTGCTGGAGCAGCGGGCATCTTTATCTTCCTGATCCGATGCCTGAGAGAAAACTGCCCGGCGTTCTTTACGCCTGCGGACATTCAGGACTCGGGACATACTGGTATCACAGCCATGGTGTTATGTGGGCAAAAAGGGGTTACGCCTGTTTTATTTTTGATACGATAAGACAGAGCGAAAATAACGGAGACCACCACGGCCTTTTTACCGGAAGGTGTCTTGATTGGATTTCAAAAGGATATCTTTCGACAGGCGGAGAATTGCTGAATTCAATCAGGGCTCTTGATGTTTTATGCGAAATGCCTGAAGTTGATGCAGAAAGAATTGGATCAACAGGCATCTCTGGCGGCGGAGCGCACAGCCATTTTCTCGCAATTGCAGACGAAAGGATAAAAGCGGTTGCGACATCCGCGGGTATCAGCGTTGTTTCATCAGCGATAGGATACAGGTCAATGTTTCAGCATTGCGATTGCATTTATACATATGGAAATTTCCAGAGAGATATCAGTGAATTTTCTGCATTGATTGCGCCCCGACCGCTTCTTTATTGTTTTGCGTCTGATGACAACTTATTTTTCAGGGAAGAGTACCTTGCGCTTTATGACAGGGTAAAAAAAATCTATAAGCTTTATGGCTGCGCAGACAAATGCGAACTTTTTGAATATCCAGGCCCACATGCTTATTCAGAAGCTTCAGTAAAAAAAATAAATGACTGGTTTGACAGGTATGTCGCGCAGGAGCCACACCCGGAAGTCAGACTTGAAGAAAATTTCATACCTGAACCAGAATTGGCTGTTTTCAATGGAAAATCGC
The DNA here is from genome assembly GCA_023818725.1 of Candidatus Omnitrophota bacterium. Lineage (GTDB taxonomy): Bacteria > Ratteibacteria > UBA8468 > B48-G9 > DTJG01 > DTJG01. Next base: position 2,823 of record JAMWBX010000114.1, on the reverse strand, counting down.
CTGAGCCAAACAGGCTGAATCTTCTTCCAGAATTACTCACAGTTCAGAAGACAAGATTTCTGCCAAAAAATGAACAGGAATGGAATCAGATAAGAGCTGAAACTGTTTTGAATCTCAGGAAAAATGTCTTCCACTGGCTTGATAGATGTAATGAGAAAATGGAAATAAGCAATATCGGAAAATGGATTTTTGAAAATATAAATTTCCGCAGATACAGAGCAGAGGTTTCAGGAATGGAATGTTATATTGAGGCGTTCTTTCGCAAGCCAGAAACAAAAACCACAATCATTGCTACTGGCGACTATCATGAAAATGTAGATACCCTGAGGGAAAGAATTGGCGAGGCAGCCGAAGATTGTAATCTTGTACTTGTTGAACAGAGAGCGTGCGGAAGAAACGCTGCTGACATAAAACAGGGAAATTACTTCCTTTACAGGGCTGGCGCTCTCTGTGGAATAACGCCTGCGATGATGTGGATGAATGACCTGAAATACATTGTTGAATATTTTAGAAATGCGCCTGAGTGCAGGGGCACAAATTTTGTTCTTTATGGCACAGGTGAAGCAGCCGGAAGTTGCCTTTACTATTCAATCTTTGATGAAGAAATATCCGCAGTAGTTCTTGACAATCCTGTTGATACGCATAACGATGGCTGTTATATCCCGGGAATAATGAGGGAAATTGACATAGCAGAAGCAACAGGACTTATTGCTCCAAGAGTTATTGCTGTAATTTATACAGGAAGCCCATACTGGTTTTTGAAAATGCACTGGGGAATAAGGGTATATGAAAGGCTGGGTATAAAACATAGATACATAATGACAAACAGCACTTATGCAGGAATTAAAAATGTGCTTTCAAAACTTGGATAGCTTTATTGTTTTTTCTTCAGGGTCTTCCAGAGACAAAAAATAATAAGCAATGTCACACAGCTCCAGGTGCAAATAAGAAGTACCCAGCCTGCCGGGTTCATAATTTTTTCTCCATCAATAATCTGTCTTTTTTTCCCAAGCGAGATGCACCAGATAACCAATAGAGACAAAAAGAGCAAAAAGAATTAATCTCGCAAAAATGATATAAGGGACCAGATTTTCAGGCATATTTTTCATCAGGATTATATCTTTTGCTTCCTTTATAATCCAGGAAACAAGAATTACAACAAGGAATGTCGGTGTTATGTATTTGATAATGAACCTGTAAAAGCCGGGTAGTTTAATATCGCTGCCTGCGTGCATTTCATCCCATGCCCTGTCGATCCCGAAAACCCATGAAAAAAGAATTGCTTCAATTGTTCCAAATAGCACAAGCGCAAAGGTACCTCCCCAGAAATCAAACTCATCGAGAAAACCCTTTCCCAGAAGAAAAACAGTCATATTGCAAAGAACAAATGTGACAGATGCAAAAATTTTTACTGCTTTTTTCCTGTCAATATTGAACTCGTCTTCAAGAAAAGCAATGGCGGGCTGGGCAAGAGAAATCGAAGAAGTGACTCCAGCGATAAAAAGAAGGAAAAACCAGAAAAATCCGAAAATAGAACCATAATGAATGTTATTCAAAGCAAGAGGCATTGCAACAAAGCCAAGATTGAATGCGCCGCTTGCCGCAACATCCTTGACTCCAGCTGGACCAAAAAACAAAAATGCAGAAGTGATTGCTATGCTTCCACCAAGAACAATTTCTACCCATTCATTTGTTGCCGCCGCGGTTAGACCTGAAAGAATAACATCATCATTTTTCTTTAAGTAACTGGCATAGGTCAAAATGACGCCTATTCCAACGCTGAGGGTGAAAAATATCTGACCTGCCGCCGCAAGCCACACCTTTGCGTCAAGCAAACTTGAAAAATCAGGGTTCCAGAGAAAACCAAGGCCGGCTGCTGGCGTCCAGTCAGGATGTTCAGCAAACATCGGTTTTAAAGTTAATACTCTTATCATCAGAACCAGTCCAAGGATAAAAAGCACAGGCAATCCGTATTTGCAGACTTTTTCAATTCCTTTTTGGATTCCGCCAGCGACTGTTATGATGTTTATGGCAAAAGTTAAAAGAAAGAAAATATAGGCAGGAACAAGGGAGAAGAAAAACTGGTTTTTTTCAAGCCCCTGATAACCTTTGAGAAATGAGATCATTGATGATTGATCCTGGCAGGCAGCCAGTTTTCCTGTGAGGGAAAATAAACTGTAGCCAAGAAGCCATGACTCAATGTATGTATAATATGTAAAAATTGCTATGGGTCCAAAAATTCCTATCACGCCAAAGTATTTTATGAATCTGTTTTTGTTTGCGATATTGTGGAACATTCCAGGGGCAGTGCCATGGCCGAATCCACCGCCAAATCTTCCAAGAGTCCACTCAATCCACATCAGAGGGATTCCGAGAAGAAGAAAAGAAACAAGATAGGGAATGATGAAAGCGCCACCGCCATTTTTCACTGCCTGGACCGGAAAGCGCAGAAAATTTCCAAGACCGACTGCACTTCCTGCTACTGCAAGTATTAACCCTATTCTTGATCCCCAGCTTTCTCTTTGAGTTTCAGCCATATGGACTAAGGTAAAATCATTCTAGCAAGAAAACTTTTTCTAACAGTTATTGCCCTGTGAGGGCAAACCTCAAAACAACACAAACAATTTATACACTTTTTTCTATCAATTTTCAAGTCCTTTGAGATTGCCTTTGCCGGACAGATGTTATAGCACTCCATACATTTGCGACACAGAGAATGATTTATCACAGGAATTATGTTGAGTTGACTCGCAAGATTTCTTAATGCTTTTGAAAACATTCCAGAGTTTTGCATTCTAAAGATAAATGATGACAAAGGCGCCT
>JAMWBX010000113.1 GCA_023818725.1 Candidatus Omnitrophota bacterium | reverse complement strand
GCCTGGATGAGGTGGAAAAAAAAGTTTTCTATCTTCAAGCGCTGAATAAAATTCCTTCAGGCTTACCCCTGCCTCAACAGTTGTCATAAGATTTTTCTCATCAATCTCAATAATTCTGTTCATTTTTTCTAAACTTATAACAATCCCGCCGTATAATGGAACGCATCCGCCACAGAGGCCTGTTGCTCCGCCTCTTGCCACAACAGGTATTTTTTCTTTTGTGGCAAGTTTCATTATTTCTGATATTTCAAAAGAATTTAAGGGTTTAATAACTGCCTCTGGCATACGGCTAATCTCACTGAGAGAAAATTCATCATGGCTGTAATCAATAATCTTGCCGGCTTCAACAATAACATTATTTTCGCCAACAATGTTTTTCAAATTAGAAATAATTCTTTCATTCAGTTTGTTGTACATTGGCTGATTTTATAAAAAGATCGAGATTTTCTTTTTTCCATTTTTCAGCAATTTTTATTCCAGGATATGAGAGTTCTTTCTTTTTGAATCTTTTTGAATGTCCTGGTGAATTTGAACCTGAAAGATACATATGCGCGTGAAGCATTTCGTGGAAAACTATGTATCTTACAAAAAATTCAGGAACCAGATGACTATCAAGAGCTCTGTTTATTCTTATGAGATTCTTTTTCGGGTTATAATTGCCAAAAACTATGGAGCGACTTCTTTCATTGTTAAACCTTCTGCCAAAAGTAATTTTGCTTGTGATGGAATTATTAAAATGCTTAGCATTCAAGAAATCAAAAATTTCTCTCAGATTATAAACTTCACCTTCGTATTCAATCTTTACTTTATCGGAAATTTCAGCAGAAATTTTTTCTCTTGCAAACCTGACCAGTTTTCGTCGATGGTATCTCTTTTTGTTTCCAAGGATAAATCCCGCAACTGCATCGATAATTTCTTCCGGTGCATCCAGAAAACATCGATTAATCTTCACCGCTTTTTCCCTTTCTGTTTTTCTAACATGGAGAATAAGTTTATTATCATTCACTATTTTGAGCGTGATTTTACCTTTTATCTTTTTCTCAAGAATCTCTTCAAATTTTTTTTGCATTTATCTTACCATAAATGGATTTCCTAAAATAGCGTATAGAGGTTCAGGATAACCTATATTAAAAATTGCCTGAGATTTTACCACATCAAGCCCCCCATCGTCAGCAATAAACTCTTCTTCTATGTGGCCCGCGATACACCCGACCAGCACAAAACTGTGATAGTTTATTTCAATTTCCTTCAGGTATCTGCATTCGATGTTTGCAACGCATTCTTTGATAATAGGTGGTGAGACCTTTTTTGACGGTTCAATGGTAAGACCTGCTTCATCAATTTCACTTCTACTTGCAGGAATATCCTGCCCGCAGATTTCAGCTGCCTGCGCAATCGGTTTTGTAACAACATTTATAGTCAGTTCTCCTTTTGCCTTGATATTTTTATAGGTATGGGAAGGCTTTCCGATAGCTATGCCTATTTCTGTTGCTGAAACATTGGTGTATGCGCCAAAGGTTCCAGCATTTGGCGTACCATCTGGATGCAGGGTTACAATAATTATTATCGGTCTTGCCCTGACCAGATTCGTCAGGCCTTTTTCAATAAATCTTTTTGCCATAACGCCTCCTTCTATTTCTTGCTTATCTGTTTCATTCTCATCATAAAATGTCTGAAATTTTCAAAGGAAATATCAGGTGGAGCGCTGTGGTCCATTCCGCATATATAACCACCTTCTTCAACAAGTCTTTCCAATCTTTTTACTTCTTGATCTATTGCCACAGGGCCCTTTGCAATAATTCTTTTGTCGAAACCTCCCCACATTCTCAATGATTTTCCATATTTTTTCCTCAGCGCGACAACATCCATTCCTGCCTGAACTTCAAAGGGATAAACAATGTCGATACCAGCGTCAAGCCAAACAGGGATAAGAGAATCAACATTTCCATCGCTATCGAGAGCAACAAATGACACCTTTTTGCCATAATTTTTAACAAAGTCCACAAGCTTTTTGTATCTTGGCATCATTAATCTTTTTACCATTTGAGGTGAAATAAGGGGACCTGAATGATATGCCATATCCTCCCATATGATCAAAATATCGACACAAACAATATCAAGAACCTGTTTCATTGTTTCGATGATATGCTGCAAAAAAGCTTCCATCATTTCTTCAACAAACGAGGGATCATCGTAAAAAAGGGTACACAGTTTTTCAACCCCTACCAGATTTCTCAACGGTCCAAAAAAACCGACCCATCTATCTGCTGTAACAAAAAACGGACAGTTACTGCGATGAGCATCAATTAGTTTCTTTTTCCAATCAGGCCCCAATCTTAAACTCACATCCGGTATCATTCTCTGTTTCCAGAATTTTCTGAACTCATTTCTTGTCTCTACAGGAAACTTCAAAAACTGTGGCATTGAGCTTTTATCTTTTTCCTTAAATTTTTTCATCATCACGCCATCTTCGTCAACGACAATAATGTGTTTTTCATCCTCTGAGATGATTTTTTTTTCAAAAGGCGGGTACGGAGAAAAGATATGCTGTATCTGAACAAGTTTATCAGCGCCGAAATCATCTTTCCCGTCATAACCCTGCTGTTTCCATTTTTCAAGGGTTTCAGGCCATGGTCCGAAAAGGTCCCAGTAAGGATGTCTGTCTCTGGCCTGATAATTCATCGATGCATAAAAACATTCCCTGTCTGTCATTTTTCTCCTTTCATATTTTTCTGCCAACAGGCATTAAGTATAAAACCTCTTTTTGAATCTTCAGGAGCGCTTTAATTTCGTGGTCGTTGAAAGCGCCTATAGCGACAGTTCCAAGAGCAAGCGCTTCTGCCTGCAAATAGATATTCTGCCCTGCGTGTCCGACTTCAATATAAACATAACGAACAGCCCTTTCCCCGTATCTTTTTCTGGTTGGAGAAAAATCACTTGCTATGATAATGGTTGCCGGCGCATTTTCAATTGATTTTTGACCAAAAGACGCGCGACATAGTTCTTTTCGTATATCACCAACAAAGATTTCTTTCAGTGCGTGGGACTCTGGCATATATTGATAAAGACCTGGTTTAATATTTTCCACATTTCCTGCTGCAACATAAATTTCAAGCGGATAGGTTGCGCCTGCTGATGGCGATGTTCTTCCACCCCATTTAGCGGTAATCCCCTGGGCAGCCCACAGTAATTGTCCAAGTTCCTTCATTGATATCTGTTCATTCCTGTACTGCCTTACACTTCGTCTTTTTGAAAGGGCCTCTTCAACTGATACCTTGCCTTTTATTTCAGGAGCAGGTAGAGTTAGAGACACGCCTTTATCATTCTGCGCAAGCACAAAGACCGGCGTTAATAATAAGAGGAACAATGAAATTTTTTTAATACCCATCATTTAAGCCTCCATATTTTTCTTTCTGTTTGCAAAAATATGAGCCAATCTCAGTGGCTCTGGGGTTTTATAGTTTGCTGTGCATTGAAGCACAATCTTTATTGAATTTTCAATATCCATATGATTTCCCGGTGAGACAAAGACTGGTTTTGCACCTTTTTTAGTTCGTAAACAGATTCCGACAACTTCATTGTCAATTATAACAGTTGAGAAATCCCCTTTTTCTTTTCCCGGCATTCGGTATGTCCCGGCAAGTAATGATTTTGCGCAACCAATGGTAGGTCTGTCAACAAGTATTCCAGCATGGGTTGCAAGACCCATTCTTCGGGGGTGAGCGATTCCATGTCCGTCAAGAATAAAAACATCAACGGTTGTCTTGATCTTTGCTATGGCGCGAGCAATTGCATTTGCTTCCCTGAATGCAAGAAACCCGGGAATGTATGGGAATCGTGTTTTTTCTTTATGAAAAGAAGTTTCTACGATACTCATCTCAGACATTTTCATCACCACCACACACGCAATTGAGTTTTCATGTGTATAAGCAACATCGCAGCCTGCAACAAATTGAACATTATTTCCTGAATAAACAGGTTCTATTTTTTTTCTCAGGGTTTCCTGAATTCTGATTAATTCAGATAATTTCATAGAATAAATTTTATAATAACTTTGCGAAAACTTAAAAATGCTTCAGAGATCAGCGTTTGAATTGCGAATTTGCGAACATAAAAATTTTAATATAACATTGACTACACAATGCGACTTTGTACAAAGTGTCGAGTTTTAAACTCAAAAGGAGAATAACATGGAAAAATGGATAATTGCCGGCATTTGTTCCTGCCTATTTATTTGCTCAGTTTCTTACAGCTTTGAACTTCCGATTGAGGCAGAGGCATTTAAACTGATTAAGGGCTGGAGTATAACAGATGATGGTTATTTCCCCTCTTTACCGAACTTTTTCAGCAGACAGAAGATTGAAGCAGATGCGTCAGACAATTCTGCACTTGCAACTTTTTCTTTTGAAGTTCCTGAATCAAAGGTTTACAGGCTCTGGGTAAGATATGAAAGCTGTTATGGCTTTGGCTCTGTTTTTAATGAGGGAAGTTCGCGAAATTATTAAAGATTTGCTTGGAAATATACAGAGTAATATTGTCTGTTCACACCCGCTGGTTGAGGCTGTTTTGCTTGAAAGAAAAAATGGCGTAACAATAACGTTAACAAATTTTTCAGGTAAGAAGCAAAAAATATTATTGTTGAATTTGTTCCGCCTGAGGGAATAACTGTAAAAAAATCTTCAGCCCGTATGGAAAAATAGGTGCTTCAAAATCGGGGAAGAGATATGTTATCAGGATTCCTGAAATAGACAAGTTTCATTGTCTTGTGACTGAATAATCATCATCGGGTCATTTCAAGATATTTTTTGACCTTTTTCGGTAAGAGTTTTCTGATTGGTAGTTTATAAGGACACCTTTCTTCGCAAAGTCCGCATTTTGCGCACTTTTCTACTGATTTCAAGGTTTTTTCTGAAACAGTCCTTCTCAGATTTGACTGGTATGCAAGAGTTTCAAGCATCATAATAGTTCTCACAGGAATTTCCCTGGGGCAGGGTTCAGGAAAGATACAGTGTCCGCAATACCTGCAAAATATCTTGCCCAACTGTTTTCGGATTTTTTTAAAAAATTCAAGATCTTCTTCAGTGATTTTCAAGTTTTTTACAGCCCTTAAATTCTGTCTTGCTTCACTGACTTTTGATATTCCAATCAATGCGGTTGAAACAGGTCTGTTCAAAACATACCTTATTGCGGAGTCGTATTTTCTTATATTTCCACCTGCCAGTGGTTTCATTGCAATGATTCCAATGCCTTTTTCTGCCGCGTCTT
>JAMWBX010000112.1 GCA_023818725.1 Candidatus Omnitrophota bacterium | reverse complement strand
TGTAGTTTCTTATTTTCCAGAACCTGAGATTATAATTTTCAATTCTGATCGGGTCTGAAAAATTGATGCCATCTTCTGAATACGAAATGTAAGTATGAACCCAGTGTCTGAAAAATTCAGGATTGTCTGAAACAGCAAAAAACAATACTCCAAGTTTATTGTTGAAAACGAAAAGTTTTGGGTCCCTGCTGTCTGGAAGTGCGGGGAATTTTTTTATTATTTCCCAGTTTTCTGTGTTTTTTGACTTTATCACATAGATTTGACCCTTGCCCCGCGGCATATGGCAGGTTGCGTGTCTGAAAGTAATATAAAAATTTTCTTTGAATCTCGCAATGTCGGTAAAGGCGTTGTGATAGCCATCCCACCAGACGCACTTTGTTTGCATTCGCATTCCTTTTTCCTGTATTATAATGAAATTAGAAAGAAAGTCAAAAGGTCGTACTGTGGATAATATTTCTCAATCCTATTTTTCTTGCAAGGATTATCGCATTACGATATTCATTGATTGTGATGCGGCGTCCCATTTTTTCAGGTATATTGCCGTACGGCCTGTACTGGGCCATTATGTTTATAAAAACATCAGGGGATATTTCATTCTTCAGAAACATAAAGATCTGCTCGCTTCCCGCGAGGTCTTCAGGTAAAACCAGATGACGAATCAGAAGGCCTCTTTTTGCAATGTTGTTTTCAATTTGAATGTTTCCAACCTGTCTGTACATTTCTATGATTGCTTCCTTGCATCTTTCAAAATAATCGGGCGCATTGGATAAAAGAGTTGCTGCTTCGGAGTTTGAATATTTGATGTCCGGCATATAGATGTCGACAATTTTATCAAGAGTTCTTATTACCTCAAAGCTTTCATATCCACCACAGTTCCACACAATCGGTATATTAAGGCCTTTTTCTGAAGCAATTTTTATTGACTTAACAATTTGCGGTGTATAGTGTGTTGGAGTTACAAGATTTATGTTGTGGCAGCCTCTTTTTTGAAGGTAAATCATGATTTCAGCGCACTGTTGCTCGGATACGCTTTCTCCGTTTCCTTCAAGAGATATGTCGTAATTTTGACAGAATGAGCAACGCAGGTTGCACCAGGTAAAAAAAATGGTTCCAGAGCCATATGAGCCTACCAGAATTTCCTCTTCCCCAAAATGTGCACCATAACTTGAAATCCACAGGTTCGCGCCAGCGCGACAGAATCCTTTTTCACCTGATTCCCTTTTAGCTTTACATTTTCTCGGGCAAAGTTTGCATTCCTGAAGCATACTTTCGAGTGCTTCAATTTTTTCCTGAAATTGTGCGGGATTCAAACTTTTATAAGATGGTGTTAGATGCATTTTCGCATTCTTTTATTTTTTCCTCCACTTTTTCGTGGAGACGCAGGATATTTTCTAAAATACCCTTGGTCCCCCTTTTACAAGGGGCGAAGGATAACTCGTAAAAAAGTGTAAGCAGCACAGCTTTTTCCATTTATGTATAGAAATTTATAATTGACTGTGAAAGTCGGATCATCCAGTCAACACTCACACAATCTTCAAGTATATACCTGTTTCTTTCAAAAAAATCTATGATCTGTTTTTCTTTTTCTATTACGGTTTTAATGTTTCCATTTTTAAGCGCATTCCATGAATGTTTGCCCATTTTTACATATTCAAGCCAGAACCTATACCTTTTATCTAGCGGGGATGGAAGAAAACCAAATATTGATTCTGCGGTTTTCAGCAGGTCCTCAGATATTTTCCTGTCATAGGTCAGGTCATCTGAGATTGCTTTTAAGATATTTTGCAACACGGATGCTCTTTCTCCTGCTATGGCTTTGTAATATTCCATTACAACTTTTTCTACTGGCGGTGAATCTTTCCAGAATAGACGAGAAACGTACGCATAGTATCTGCCGTCTGGCCAGAACCCAGGATATGGCGGCGAGCAATCATAAAAGACATTTATGCCAAGATCAATAAACTTTTTGATTTCGTCTTCCACCAGTTTCGGGTCAGGGTGATATAAATAACGCTGCCTATCTGTCTTTTCTGTTTCATCGTGGAACACAAGCTGATAATAAGAAAAAATGCCTAGTTGCGAACCAATTCTTGCGAGGTATGGAAGCCATTTGGAAAGCAGTATTCCATATTCTCTGTCATCAACAGGATTAATTGGTTCTGGTTCAGGATAATCTGTGCCGAGGGTGAGCTTTGTTTCTTCAAATCCTGGATCATAAAATCTGTGCTTGTAATTTCTCAGATATGGGCAGAATATTGTATAGGTGTTTGATGATGGTACCAGGTCTTTTTCTGGTAAATGGAACATATTTGAATAACACAGAAGTTCTACTGGAAGAAATTTTCCGATCGCCTGTGATATTTCGAGAGCAAGATTATAAAGTGTCTCGTATGGTGTTAGACGCTTACAATCATCGCACTGACACCAGTTATTAATGCCATCAAGTGGCCAGAGGGAAAAGATATAGGTTTCTGGATGCGTTTCTATGAAATGCTTTATCGCATTGACCAAAAATTTTCTCAGCTCTGGATTTGAGTAGCATGGTTGAATTTTTGCTATCCGTCGTCTTCGGATATCAGGGGAACTAATTTCTGCTTGAACAACCCTTTTACCATCACGCAGTCCAAAAAATTCAGGATTTTGAGAAAAAAGTGTCTCAGGGACAAAAAAATCAATTGCGTGGCAACCGATCGCTGTTCTAATTCCCAGCATTTCGCATAATTTCAAAAACTCTCTTTTATCAGAAAAATTTTCCCAGCGAGATGCGTTTATATCAAGAAGATTCCATCCATTTCTTACCATCCATTTCAAGAATTTTTTCGCGAAGTCGTTGTTTTCATTTTTTGGAGAAAATTCAAAACCTCTGAGCGCAACAACAGGCGTATGTATCTTTTCCAAATTTTCTGATTTTTGAGCGAAAAAGACATCCGATTCAGAAGTACCATACCACCTGATGCCAGTGATATTTTTTATGGCTTCATAGAATCCAGATATTGAACCTTCGCTACTTCCTCCAATTATCCAGATTTTATCTTCGTCCTGGATTATCTGACTTGTCTGAGCAGTTTTCTCCCAGTCGCACAGCTGGCTAAAACTTGTAAATTCTTTTTCTTTTTTTGCCTCTTTGATCTTTATTTTTTCTCTTATTTGTGGGGGTATCTGTGATGGCAATGATAAACTTATCACATTTACATCAACCTCCGGAATCGGAATTTTCCTTTTTCGGCAAAGGTAAAGAGTATCAGCCAGTTCTTTGTTTAAAAAGATTTTCCTGTCGTCATCAAGGTTTGAATATGTTATGAGCATACGGAAAAACCTCCTTTTTATATCATAACAAATTGGTTGGATGATTTCAACAGTAAACGATGGTTCTCAAAATTCGTCAAAATGAAGATGGGCCGAATATGTCACAGAGATGATTTTATGCTAATATAAAGATAAATTAAAGGGGGAGCGAATGGAAATAAACTGCGATAACAAAAAAAGGGTGTTTCTTGCAGTTGATAGTTTGACACAGTGGGATGGCAGAATTTATCAAAGATTTCCATTACCGGAAAAGGTCAAAATTTATGGACTTGAACCAGGTCCTGCCGGTAGCTGGGATAGTGGACTAACAACAATCTGGGGCACTGTACTAAAAGAAAACAACATTTTTAGAATGTGGTACTGGGGGCAACCTGAAACCCCATCTTATGATGTGGCGCCGGATTTACCCTTTGTTTGTTATGCGGAAAGCGAGGATGGGATTCACTGGACAAAGCCCGCCCTTGGAATTACTGGAAAAAACAGATATCCCGGCAATAATCTATTAACCCTGCCTGGCTGCTGTATGGGCGTGGTTCGGGCATTGCCTCAAACAAACGCGAAATATTTAATGGCGCTGATTCGTTATAATGTGCCGCTTGTTCCTGATGTTACAGATGTTGCTGAAAACATAATTGATAAACCTGGTGGAACATATATTTATGCCTCTGACGACGGGTTGCGATGGAGAATGGTTACAAAGGTGTTTACCCATGGCGATTGGGCGTGTTTGTATGCGGACAGAGAAACAAACAGGTATTTGCTCTACAATAAGGTAGGCGCGATGCATGGTTTGGTGTCAAGAAGGGCTGCAATTGTTGTTCAAAGTGAAGATGGAATTCATTGGGAAGGATATAAGGGAGTGAGAAAATGGCATGAATGTTTTGTACCCGATGATTACGATGATCTGGTTGCAAAGCAGCTCGGAGGGCTAATTTCCGAGTACTACGGGGTTGGCATTTACAGGTGTGGCGAGATTCTTATTTCGGTTGAAGATATGTTTGTTGTCTGGCCGCCACTCAGACAGAGTTTTTCTCAAAATCCCAATGGCCTTTGTTATTTTAGATTGGGTTTTTCCTACGATGGAATCATCTGGCGCCATCCACAGGGTAGACCTATCTGGTTATCACTGGGAAATCCGGGCGATTTCGACGCGGGTTTTATGGTTCCTTCAAGCACATTTGTTGAGCACAATGATGAATTGCTTTTCTATTATGGCGGGTCAAGATACGACCATGGATGGTCAATCAATCCAGATTTTTCTTATAATCGCGATGTTCCTCTTGTCGATCACAGAAATACCGCGACGATTATGATGGCAAAAATAAAGAAAGATAGATTTGCTTCTCTGGCTTCAACTTATAAGGGTTATTTTGACGTAGACGCTGGAGACACAAGACCCGGTAATTTCCTTTATATCAACGCCGCGTGTAGAAATTCAGATAGCAGCATAAGGGTTGCCATTGCTGAGAAACAGGGACCATACCACGGCGCTGTGAGAAAGTCAGAGAGCCTGCCCGGATTTTCTTTTGACGATTGCGTTCCAATAAACACTGACAGTGTTCGTGCGCAGGTTAGATTCAAAAATGCGCGCATTTCAGATATCCCGGCCAAAACGGCTTTGACATTGAGGTTTGAACTTAATAAGGCTGAGATTTTTGGGTATGAGTGGGATAATGAATAATAAAAGGGGTTTATTGCTTCTTATGGCGGTTGTATTATTTTCTGCATCTGTTTTCTGCCAGGAGAAAAAGGTTGAATTAAAGGATGTGGTCGGGGAGTTTCAAAAAAATAATTTTACTAAACGACCCTTCACAATACGGGAATGCGTTAACGGAGTTCTTTTCAAATTTGAAAAATATAAATAGTGTTATAGATGTGAAAGTTTTTTTAATTAACCAATCAGCTCACATCAGCCAGGGAGATTTACATAAAATAAAAGCAGCGCTAATAGGAGAAACAT
>JAMWBX010000111.1 GCA_023818725.1 Candidatus Omnitrophota bacterium | reverse complement strand
ATCACCAATACTTTCAATTCCATATCCCTTATAAACAGTTTTTCCAGAAACATCCTTTGTCTCAAGGATAAAACCAACATTGTATGTTTCCATTCCTTTTTCTTTGCTGCATAACCTTGTCCCTCTATCCTGAGTATCACACTCAATAATCCCTTCTGTCCCAACTAATCTTATGGACTGATTGACGATTGCCTCGAAACTCTCGGGCAAAATCCATGATGTGTCAAAGGTTACAGAAACATTGTTTTCAAACAAAACCTTTGCGGACACCGAATCATATGTATCAATTCCCATCTGTTTCAATTTTATTTTGTGGCCTGTCGCGTACGCGCACTTTCCGTTTGAATTGATGCACCACCTGACCAGATCTATAAAATGCACGCAAAGAAACCATACAGGCGATGACATATGAGCCCAGGATGAAACCCACTTTAAAGGGACCTCAATCCTGTCTTCCATATGCACATATCCATATTCTATTATTCCAAATTTACCTGACCTGACATCCTTACATAGCTGCTGGTGATACGGATCGTATCTTTTGTGAAAATCAACCTGAATTAAAACATTATTTTTTTTTGCTGCTTCCATAATTTCAAGACAACCTTCAACACTTACATCCATCGGCTTTTCTACAAGAATATGTTTTCCATGTTTTGCGGCGTAAAGACATGGTTCCCTGTGAAGATGGTCAGGAGTGGCGACAGCAACAGCGTCTATTTTTTCTTTTTCAAACATCGTTGTGTAGTCAGTATAACCCTTCACCTGATACCTTTCACAGTGCAGATCGAGCAAGTCCTTGTTTATATCGCAGATGGAAACAAGCTGCGCCAGACCTTGACGCTCAAGCTGTTTGAACGCATCTATGATATTCTTACCGTATCTTCCTGTGCCGATAACAGCAAGGTTTAACATTCTTACCCCATTTTAACCATGGGACACTTCTGCAATCGCCTCTTCTATCACAGCGCAACCTTCAATAATGGCATCCTTTTTTATGACAAGCGGGGGGGCAATTTTTAGAGAGGCCCCCATAAATCCCACCGGAGCAAAAAGCAGAAGACCTTTTTCGACACATTTTTTTACTATTTCGAAGGCAAGGTCGCCATCCGGTTCCATGGTTGCTGGCTTCACTATCCCTATAGCCCATACAAGACCTTTTCCACAAACAAATCCAGCAACCGGATGTTTCTCCTTTATTCTGTTGAGTTCCTTTTCAAAAACCCTTCCCATTTTTTCAGCGTGCTGTGGCAGATTCTTTTTGATAATGTAATCGATATTGGCAATTGCGGACGCAGCGCAAACAGGATTTCCAGTATGGGTACTGGTCATTGTTCCTGGATCATATAAGTCCATAATTTCGGGTTTTCCAACAACTGCAGAAATTGGAAGCCCGCTTGAAATACCCTTGCCAAGCGTGAAAATGTCAGGAATAACTCCATAGTGCTGAAATCCCCACAATGTCCCAGTTCTTCCAAAGCCTGCCTGCACTTCGTCAAAAATCAAAAATGCCTTATGCTTATCGCAAAATTCTCTCAATTTTCTTACGTATTCCACAGGCATGAAAGCAGCACTTCCTCCCTGATATGTTTCTGAGATAACTGCGCAGATATTATCAAAATTAATTCCCTTTTCCTTTAGGGTATGGATAAAAAGGTCAAAACTCCTATCGGATTGTCTTGGATCTCCGGGAAACGGCACCTGAACCATATCCGGGTCCAGATTTCCAATCCATTCCTTAAGAGAAGGAATTCCCCCAACCATCTGCGCTCCGAGCGTCCTTCCATGAAAGGCATGTTCAAATGAAACAACAATTTTTTTATTCGGGCTTATCAGTCTGCCCGCTGTTCTTGAAAGTTTTATTGCGCATTCAATGGTTTCCGCGCCTGTGGTAAGGAAAAATACCTTTTTAAGTGGTTCTGGTGCAAGACTCCCAATTTTCTCGGCAAGATTTGCTCTTATTTCGCTTGGAAAACAATAGTTGTGCAAAAATGGTCTTGAAACCATTTCTTTTATCGCCTTACAGATTGCTGGATTTCCATGCCCCGCATTTGTAACAAGCACTCCTGAAGAAAAATCAAGCCACATATTCCCATAGGCGTCGAAAACATTTACACCCTTTGCCCTGTGCCAGACAACAAGCGGTTGTCCACTCATTGAACGAGGTTCCCACTGTCTTAGCTTTTCAAGAATTGGCATTGATTCAGGAACAGGAATTTTTGTTATAATCTTTCTGTATCTGGTACTTACTGGTTTAACCTCTACTGGCTCAAGGGGATATGCTTTACCCATTTTTACCTCCGTTTAGTTTATTGTGAACTTAATGCCTTATCAAGAATGGAAAATCCTTTCAACTGTGTCAACTATTTTTTCTATTTCAGCAAGCCTTCCTTTTCCCACTGTGCCGTTTGCAAGTTTCCCTTGCTCAGGTTCAACAAAGACATAGCCGAGTTTCTTAAGTTTTGCGATATTTTCCTGAACTATCGGATTTTCCCACATCCTGACATTCATCGCAGGAGCAAAAATAATTTTTCCAGAAGATGCCATAATCGTTGAAGAAAGCAAATCATCAGCAATGCCAGACGCAACCTTTCCTATTATGTTTGCTGTTGCGGGAATAACAAGCAATACATGTCCAAACTCACCCAGTGAAATATGTGAAATATCCCACTGCGCATCTCTTTTGAACATATCGGTATAAACCTGATTTTTTGAGATTGTTTCAAAAGTCAGTGGAGCAATAAACTTTGTTGCTGCTTCTGTCATAATTACCTTCACGTTCCAGCCCTTATCCTGCAACCTTCTTATTACAGAAGGAACTTTGTAAATCGCTATTGACCCGCACACTCCTATAACGATATTTTTATTCATAATAGTAGCATCAGACAGTAAAATTCAGGACCTTGATATTATCCCAGTAATATAAAGCTATGTCAAGAATGTGTGTACACTCCTATGGATATGCAGAAAGTTGTTTTTCATAATTTAACACATCGATGAAAATCTGCCAGAAAATTTCAAAACTTGAAACTATAAAAAAGGATATAGCATCTATTATTTTGGAAAAACAAAAAAGGAGGTGATCAATATGGTGAAACTGGTTAAATGGGAACCTTTCAGAGAGCTGGATGAGATAAAAAGCGGTTTTGACAGGTTGCTTGATAGATTTAGAACAGAGTTTTATGGAGAAAAACTCTGGACTCCTGCTGTTGATATTACTGACACCGGGGACAGCCTTGTGATAAAGGCAGAGGTGCCAGGTTTTGACAAAAAAAACATAAATATTTCTCTGACCGGTGATACCATAACAATCTCCGGTAAAACGCAGGAAGAGAAAGAAGAGAAAAAAGCACACTATATTTATAAGGAAAGGGTGTCTGGAAGTTTTTCACGGTCCTTCACCCTGCCTGTTCCTGTTGATCGCAACAAGGTAAAAGCAACCTGCAAAGACGGTATCCTTGAGATAGTGCTTCCGAAGGCAGAAGAAGCAAAAGCAAAAGAAATCAAGATTGATGTTGAGTAATTAAGTCGTGTAAAGGTGGCCGGTTTCCCCGGCCGCCTTTTTATTCAAGGGATTTTAAAAAATCATCCGGAATCCTTGCAGCGTGTATATGGCATATCCCGTAAGGATCAGCGTTAAAAATCACATTTTTACTATCAGCTGTCATATATGGATGAGGATGGGAACAAGCAGCGCCTCCGCCCTGTGCTCCACAATTTGAAACAAGTGTTCTGTACTTTCCTGTTTTTATGTTTCCAACAACAATCTCAATTGGGCCCGGTATTCCGTTTTTATATGAATCGCAAATAAAATATTTTCCACATTTTGAGATATTCACATGATTGAAAAGGTGTTCAGGCGCAGAAAAAATAAAGGGTTTTTCATCTTCAGGTCCTAAAACAACAAAATTACCTTGCATATGGCGACTGTCATGGATTTGTTTGAATCTCAAAGATGGTTCTTTTTCAGACATCGCCGGCCATCTCACAGTGAGCCCGATCTTTCCCGTATCAGCAATCCAGCCAGAATGGCCTGTTGAACCTGCTGTATATGGTGAACCCACTTTCAATTGCCTGAAATTTTTCCCATCAATATCAATAATAAAATGGGTGGTGTCTTCCTCTGACTGCTGCGAAGCCAGAAGAGTTCCATCGGATTTTATTCTCTGTCCCCTGTTATGCTGAACAAGAATATCCATGCCATGAACTGGATTAAACTGCACATGGCTCAAAATTTCGTCATGTCTGAATATCGTCTCAAAGGTCTTATTTTTCAGATCAACCCTTATGATTTCACTGCCTGTGTCACAGGTTCTTCTTGTGCAGATGAGAAACCTTTGGTCAGGCGATACAGTATCAAAACAAACATCTTCTGGAAGGTCCCAAAAACTCAATATGATTTCCTTTTCAAGGGTTGAAATATCAATCATAGCAAGTTCTCTTGCAGGTGTTAAATAATAGATCTTTCCTGACCAGGCAGATGTACCCACCATCACACTTGATACTTCGGGTTCTAAAAGCATTACCTTCAGTTTTTCAATATCTGCAACACACAGCTGGTATGGCGGAATTCGCGGATCAGGGGCAAATGAACGGGTATATGCTATTTTTTTTCCATCAGGCGAAGTATAGGGCTGTTCACAGTAAATGTTGATATTGTGCATTACAGAACATGTCAACCTTGTTATCAGAGCGCCGCTTACCGGGTCATGTGTAAGATCACACGCCTCTGACTGCCATTTTTTTATCATCTTGTTTCCTTTTTGAAATTTTTTTTTCGATAAAAACACATTATAATTAATCCGGCAGTTAAGTCAATCTTTAAGGAGAAAGAAAATGGAAAAACCTGTAGTTTTCCAGAAGCATAATTACCCGCTTACCGGTATCCTGCATCTGCCGTTCGAAGGAAAAACAGAAGAAAAATTCCCTGGTGTTATTCTGTGCCACGGATTTTCTGGAAACAAGTCTGAAAGTCATTTCATCTTCACACGCCTTGCAAGAAATATCGCCAGCGCAAAAATGGTATGTTTGAGGTTCGATTTTATGGGTTCTGGAGATAGCTGGGGCTACTTCGAAGATATGACACTTGAAACAGAAATTCAAGATGCAACTAGTGCCTTTGAATACCTCTTAGAACAACCTTTTATAGATAAAAATAGAATAGGAATACTCGGACTATCAATGGGTGCTATTTCAGCAGTAACAATAGCCACCAGACATAAATTGAAGGCGCTATGCCTGTGGTCTCCTGTTGCCTTTCCGCAGG
>JAMWBX010000110.1 GCA_023818725.1 Candidatus Omnitrophota bacterium | reverse complement strand
TATATCGGCTGAATTTTTCAATCCATGCTTTAAGATATAGTAATATACGGCTGTTTTTATTCCGCTGAAGCTGAAATCCAGAGAATTTCTTATGTAAGCTTCTGGAATTTTTATCTTGTTTTCATCACCTTTTTCCGCCAGTTTCTCAACAAATGCTCCCCCTGGATAAGGAAGATTCAGCATTCTTCCGACTTTATCAAATGCTTCTCCGCATGCATCATCCTTTGTTCTGCCGATAGCAATGAATTCTGTGTAGCTTTTGAGAAAAAAAAGGCTGGTGTGGCCTCCGGATATGACAAGCCCGAGTGCGGGGAATATTATTTTTTCCTCCGGATAACACGCGGCAATATGCGCCTGCAGATGACAGATGTTATAAACAGGTTTCTTAAGAGCATAGCCGATGCTTTCAGTAAAAGCAACACCAACCAGTAGACTACCTTTCAAGCCAGGAGAATTTGTAACTCCGAAGGCGTCTACCTGGTTTACAGTTATTTTTGCTTTTTTCACGGCACTTTGAAACATGGGAAGAATCTTTTCAAGGTGGGCGCGGCTTGCAAGTTCAGGTACTATCCCACCAAAATTCATGTGGATTTTTTCCTGGCTCGCTATTAAGCTGGCACGTATTCTGGATTCATCGATAATGGCGACAGATGTTTCGTCGCACGACGTTTCAATTCCTGCAATAATCATATCGATCCTTCCCAATTGAATTTTATATTACTGGACAGCCTGAGTGACCGGAATGAATTGAAATCCTCGTCTTTCCAGTTCAGGGACTTTATCATTAAGCGCCTTCAGGGTTGTTGTTCTTACATGCCCTATAGCAATTACCATACCTTTTTTTTCTGCGATTTTTGCCGCTGCGTCTAGGGTTTTAATTATTTCCCCATACTCCGCTGGATTATCAATAAAAATATCTCTTCTGGCTGCGGGAATCCCCATCTGTCTGGCAAGTGTATATCCGGTTGAATTACTTGTTGTCAGACTGTCAATGTAGAGAAGGTTTCTTTCCTTAATCTTTTGTAAAAAAACTTCCATCTTTTCCTTATTTGCCGTAAACCTTGATCCCATGTGATGGTTGACTCCGCACACATATGATTCAAATTTTTTCATATATTGCTCGAGTTTTTCCACTATTTCTTCATTGGTCATTTTTGTTGTTAGATACTCTTGAGAAGCTTTTGTTTCGTCCCTGGTGTTTTCTGGTTCAAGGGGGATATGTAAAATGGCCTCCGTATTTTCAAGACTTGCGATCTGTTTAGCTATTTGAAGCCCGAAAGGACTTTCTGGAAGAATCGCCAGGGTCAATGGAACTTTGATTTTTTTTACCCAGGTGATGACATCTGGATTCCATCCTGCATCATCTAAAATGAGAGCAATTTTCGCACCCCGTACGGCTTTCTTAAATGAAGGTTTTTGTATCAGTTTTTCTTCGGTTTCCTGAAGTATTTCTTCTTTACCTGGTTTGTATGTTTTGATTTGTGGCTTTTTTTCTTTCACTTCCTGAAGAATAAACAAAAAAGTGACCAGTATCAAAAACACCAGAAGCAATATCAATACTCCTGAACCTTTTCTATTAGAAGCTTTTTTTCTGTTCATTTGGCAGCTATCAGCATCTTTGAAACTTCTTCTATGGCCTTTTTAAGCTGAATGTCTTTTTCAGGTATACCCATTTCTACATTGTCTTCCGTTATTTCAACCTTTACGTCAGGTTCTATTCCTTTTCCGTCTATTCTGAGGCCGGAAGGGGTGTAATAATAGGCGATGGTCAATTTTATGGAAGTTCCTTCTTCGTCAAGCTTTATAAGATTTTGAACAGACCCTTTACCGAATGTTTTCAGTCCAACTGTTCTGCATGAGTTGAGATTATCCTTTATCGCACCGGTTAAAATTTCTGAAGCGCTTGCACTTCCGTTATTAATCAGAAGGACTACAGGCTTATCCCATATTTGAGGCTTCTGGGAAACATACACCTTTTTGTCTTCAGGTTTTCGTCCCTGTATGGAAACAATTATTTTTCCTTTTGGCAGAAACATATCACTTACGTCGATGGCAGCATTCAATAATCCACCTGGGTTGTTTCTCAGGTCAAGTATCAATGCTGTGATCATCTGATTATTGAACTCTTTTAAGACTGCTTCAAGATCATTTGCTGTTCTTTCCTGGAAACCCGTTATTCTTATATAACCAATGTTCTCTGGCAGTATAGAGCTTTTCACAGATTTAATTTTTATAACATCTCTGACAAGGGTGATTTTCATAATTTTTGTTGTGTGTTCTCTCAGTATGCTGATTGTTACTGAAGTCCCTTTCTTACCGCGTAATTTTTGTGCTGCTTCCCATGTGTTCATTCCCTTTGTTGATTGACCATCTATTTCAATGATTTTGTCTCCTGGTCTGATTCCAGCGTTCCATGCCGGAGAGTCCTGGATGGGACTGACAACGGTAATGATTCCATCTTTCAGGGTTATTTCCATACCAACACCTTCGAATTCCCCTGATGTTTCCATCTGGAGTTCTTTCGAAGCTTCTGGTTCTAGGAATGCACTATAAGGGTCGAGGGAAGAAAGCATACCTTTAAGGGCACCATATATTAGTTTTTTGTCTTCTACAGGTGTTACGTATTCATTTTTTACAATGTTTAGAACATTCACAAAGCGTTCAATCTCTCTGTAAAGCTCCTGTTCATTTTTCCTTGCCAGAGAAGTTTCAAGGTTGAATCCAAGCATAAAGCTCAAAAATATAAAACCGGCTATCCATATCAGTGCTCTTTTTTTCATTTTGTTTCTCCTTTTTTTAAAATTTTACCAAGTTTACTCATTTATCATCTTCTGTAGTAATTGCTTAACCTGTACCGGATTTGCTTTATTTTTTGATTGCTTGATTACCTGACCAACAAGAAATCCAAGAGCTTGTGGTTTACCTGTCTTGTAGTCAATCACAGCCTTTTGATTCTGCTGTATTACCTGAAGAATTATTTTTTCTATCTCTGCCGTATCAGTTATTTGAGTAAGATTTTTTTCCTTCACAAAAATCTCTGGATCTTGTCCCGTCAGGAAGATTTCTTTTAATATGGTTTTGCCAGCTGCACTGCTTATTGTGCCCTGGTCTACCATTTTAACAATCCTTGCTAAAGATTCAGGACTCACTTTGCAATCCCCGGGTTTTATATGATGTTCTTTCAATAAACCAAGAAGTTCTGTTTGAATCCAATTTGCAATTTGCTTTGGTTTGTTGTGAAGTGATAATGCCTTTTCAAAATAGTCAGCAATTTCCTTTTCGGCCGTCAGAATCGCAGTATCATAACTGGATAACAAATATTCCTTTTGAAACCTTTTTTCTCTCTCATCCGGTAATTCACCGATTTGTACTTTTATTCTTTCAATCAAATCGTGTTCTATCTTAAACGGAAGCAGGTCTGGTTCAGGAAAATATCTGTAATCATGCGCCTCTTCCTTTGTTCTCATTCCTTCTGTTATCTGAAGAGTTTCATTCCATAATCTTGTTTCCTGCTCAACGGTTTTATCTTCCTTTAGCATTTCGATTATTCTCTGCTCTTCGTAGGAAAGAGCCCGTCTGACAGACCTGAAAGAGTTCATGTTTTTCAGTTCCACCTTGGTACCAAGCTTTAGGTCCATTTTTCTTTTTACTGAAATGTTTGCATCACATCGCAAGGAACCCTCTTCCATAATGCAATCGCTAACTCCTATATAGGAGATGAGCCTTTTAAGTTTTTGTAGAAAATTTTCAGCTTCCTGAGGGCTTGAGATTTCTGGCTTTGTAACTATTTCCATCAATGGAATTCCGGATCTGTTGAAATCCACAGCCGACCACATTCCTGTTTGCTCATCATGTACGAGCTTGCCCGTATCTTCCTCCAGATGTATTCTTGCAATTCCAATATTTTTGCCGTCGACGGTAAGGTATCCATCTTCCGCTACGGGGTTTCGATACTGGGAGATCTGAAAGTTTTTCGGAAGATCCGGGTAAAAATACGATTTTCTCACGAATACAAATTCGTGATTAATTTTGCAATTCAACGCAATGCCAGTCCTTATTGCAAGCTCGATTGCTTTTTCGTTGACAACAGGTAAAGACCCTGGCAGTCCAAGACAGACCGGACATACCTGAGTGTTTGGTTTGGCGCCAAACTTAGCACAACAACCACAGAACATCTTTGAGTCAGTCAAAAGTTCTACATGAACTTCCAATCCAATTACGGTTTGAAATTCGTCCATTTCAGATCTGGAAGGCTGTCACTGATAGTTTTGCACTCAAGGTTTTTCCAGGTGCAAGTGTTAACTGGTAACCGTTCTTTACGGCTTGTGAAAGGATTGCTTTTCCTGAAAAAGGTTCAAGTGCAATATTATAGGTACGGCCATACCATGGATATCCAAAGCTGCCTCGCGCGACTCTCCAGAACCAGATATATTTGAAAATATTTTCCGGAAATTCAAACCTAAATCCAAGGGAAAGCTTTTTGTTTATTATCTCATATTTGCCTTCGATCAATTCTGAGAGAAATATTACATCTGAAACCTTTGCATCAGGCGCAGGAACATTGCTGATGTCTACCATTTTTCCATTAATTCCTTCAACCATTGGCCAGGTACCCGTTGTTTGCTTCAGGTCTGTAAGCGATAATCCGTCTCCGGGAAGGACTTCAACTTTCGCGCCTTTTATATTTATTTTGCAGTTTTCGTCGATAAAAGGTTCGCCAAATGCAGGATGATGACCCCACAGAAAATCCATATCTTCTCCCGCCGCATTTATTATCTCCTCATAGATCTCGAGTACCGGTGAACCCGATTCCATTCTGAGGGTTTTTTTTAGTAAAAACGGTGTTCTCACTGTCCTTACCCAGAATTTAATTTCAAGACTTTTCGATGTGGATTCAATTATTTCATAATCCCAGGGAAGCGTAGCAACCTCACCGTGAAGTCCAAGGTCTGCTCCTTTGTATTCGCAAGGTCTTCCAGCATTTGGAAAACACTCCTGCCAGCCTCCAGGATAGTAATCAATAAAC
This sequence comes from Candidatus Omnitrophota bacterium, assembly GCA_023818725.1. Lineage (GTDB taxonomy): Bacteria > Ratteibacteria > UBA8468 > B48-G9 > DTJG01 > DTJG01. The sequence continues at coordinate 295 of JAMWBX010000110.1, read as the reverse complement.
TTTCCAAGCTTTCCATGTATGGTTTCTGGAAATCCCTGTCCATAGAGTGGAAATGGACTTCTCCACATAAAATCTACGTCAATTGGTTTGTAAAGAAACTCAACTATGTCTGTTCCTTTGTCAACAAGTATGGCTATTCTTAGTTTTTCATTTTCCATATAAAGTATTGTTCCGAGTTTCCACTTGTAACATGCCCACCTGCATCCAGATTTGCTTGAGAACATTTTAGTTTGACTCCTCTTCAATCCAGTGACCTTTTTCGCCATTTATAATTGTTCTGGCACATATTAAATGT
>JAMWBX010000109.1 GCA_023818725.1 Candidatus Omnitrophota bacterium | reverse complement strand
GTTGTTGCCAACAGTTGATGTTAATTGTAGTGTTTGATTTGAGGAATCACGCAGGAAAACCTGAGAAGGAGTTCCGGAAGTGAAAACAAAGATTGATGGTCTCGCCTTTACAGGATAGAACAAAGGGTAAAAAGCGCCATCACTATTAGAAATCATTCTTGAGTAAGGGTTTTCAGCACCTATCGGTTCAATATAAAGCGACTTTGTTTGAGAAAACGGACTCTTGCCTGAAAAAACAATTGCAGTATCAACTCCTTCGCTATCAGTAATCGCGATAGGATGCGGATCGTCCTGAGCAAGGGGCTGCTCGGCAAAATACAGTTCTGTTTCAATATCTGTGCTCGAACCTGCTTGAATATTATATCTGTATATCTTCCAGTTCGAATAGCCATTAGGGTCCTGATCCTGCCTTGCGTAATAAAAAGAAGCTCTGTTACGATTCAAAACCGGCCTGCCGAGACGCGGAAAATATGGTTCAAGGATTGCATTGTTTGTGAGATTTGTGAGATCAGAACCATCAGTTGAAATCAGATAATAATCTTCAAGAAATCCGTATTTGTGCTTAAAAAGTATATGGGTGTCATCAACAAATTGTGCGTCAGAACAATCTCCATTCATCAGTGTAAGCTGAAACAACCTTTTCAAACCAGTCAATTCTTTCATCCAGAGCTGAAATCCTGCCACAGGACCCGGGTTCCTCATTTCAGCGGTAAAAACAATTTTTGTCATATCAGGGCTGTAAGAACCCGAGCTCTGATTTTTTGTCTGACCGCCAAGATTATGCGTTAAACTCAGATTTTCAAGTCCACTGCCGTCAGTATTAACTGAATAAAGCATTGTCTCAGAGCCAGTGCTTGTTTTATACGAAAAAACAATCTTTGTCCCGTCAGATGATATCGAGGGATTGGCGATTGAACCCGGACCAATAGCAACATCAAGACGGGTCAATCTTGTGGAACTGTCGCTGGAAAGGTCATTGACCCATAAATTGTTGCCCTTTATAAAATAAAGATAGCCAGAGTACTGAGAAGCGCTCCAGGCAAAACCAGAGAGAAAAAACACGCAAAGAAAAATTGAGTTAAAGAAAAATATTTTCCTTATTGTTTTTTCCATAGATATTTTCCCTGACCTCTGCTATTAGTTAGATCGTATGTATATCCCTGTGGATTTGCCCAGAAGCTGATGGTCGAAAGAAGTTGAAAATCCCATTCAGATAAATCTTCTGGCCACATTGAAATTCTTCCATTGATTGACCAGAGGAAAATTGCATATAAAAGTTCCTCATCCGAAATTTTCCAGTCATAATCTGTGTCAACCGGAATAAAAGGATTTGCAATCAAAATTGCGGAATTTCCCCTTGTAAAAATTTTTTCGGTTGTCTGGGTCCATCCACCAAAACCTCTAAACTCGCCGTATGTCTCAGAACCCGGATTAACATTTTCAATCGTAATCTGCAGTACGCTATCCTGCAATGGTGCAATGCCTGCTGGTCCAAAAATCCATTTCAATTGGCCTGTTGTGGCTCCATTGCTTGTCATCTGAACAGGCACAATTCCATTTATCTTCACACCAGTCAATGTCCAACCATCAGGTATTACTTCAGTCAATATCGCACTGTTTGGCAATGGTATTTTATCAATATGCATCGCAAGATGATAAGTAAACGCAATATAGGGATCCCTTTCCTTGATGCCAATAAATCTTTCTGCCTCAATCGCACCCGCGGGAATATTAGAAACCTGCATATGGTCCGCATTATACCCGGTAGGTACTGGCGTAATAAACTGCTGTGAAATATCTGCGATGTAAATTCTTTGAGGAATACCGGCGATATAATAAATGATGTCTGATGAATAGGTTGAAAAACATGGGTTTGCTGGATTTTGAGGGCTTGAAGAAAACATAATTTTTCTCTGTCCCGTGCCGTTTTTATTCATCAGCCAGAGCTCAGGAACCTGGTTTCTTGTCGTCACAAAAACAATTTTATTTCCATCGGGAGAAAAAGATGCCTGATAATTTTCAGATGTTGATGGAGTGATGTCTCTCGGAACTCCGGAAATGATTGTCATTGGTTGGTCATACGAAATTTGAACAGGACAGATGAATATGTGCTTTTTGCCACTAACAAAACCTGTAAAGACTATCTCTTGTCCGGATGGCGAAAACCTTATATCTCCAGCAACATTGCCGGTATATGTCAACCGAGCGCCTGATGAATTGTCAATCCTTTTTGCATAAATGTCGCCATTTTTCACATATAAAACCCAGAGCCCGTCAGGCGAAAATTCAGGATAGTCCGCAAAGGTGTTTGATTCAAGCTGAACAAGTCCTGCGCCATTGGGTCTTATTACATAGATGCCGTTTGAAGAGGCAAAAGCAACCATTGTTCCCCTTCTATTTATCGCTGGATGTCTATTATCAGCTCCTGCCGTCAGCCGTACAGGAGCGCCATTTTGGTCTCTCACATACACATAACCGCCTTGCAAATAAACATATCTTTGCGGTACAGCAGGTACTTCAGTTGTAACAGGCAAACTGATGTGATAGGGTCCATCTGTCAGTTTAACAAGATAGGGATTGACTATCGGAATGTTTACACTGTATAAATCGTAAACATTTCCTGCGAGAGAACCGCAAAAAACAATCTGATTGTCGTTGCTTCCGTAAAACGCGGGATATGGCTCTTCCTGCAAAAGGGGATCAGATTCAGCAAAATATAAAAAATCAGTCAGCAACTCTTCTACCCCAGTCCCATCGACTGGCGATAGTTTATAAATTGCCCATTTTCTATAACCAGAAATTTCTTGAACCTGTTTTGCATAAATGATGGCATTTCCGCTGTAATTAACTACTGGTCTACCAAGGCGAGAAAAATATGGAGCAAAAGTATCGTTATTGGTAAGATTTGAAAGGACCCCTGATGTCGTTGCAGTATAGTAATCCTGAAGTTGATCTTTTGTTACCCTGAAAACAATTGTATCGTTGTTTATAAAAACCGGATAAGCGCAATTCCAGGTAGGGTCGAAAGTCAATCTTCTTGTGTTTGTGCCATCGCTGTTGCAAATGTAAAGATGAAAGTTAAAAGGACTCTCTCTGGTATTTGCAACATACGCAACTGTTTTGCCGTCTGGCGAGACCGCTACATATCTGTATGAAATTTCTGTGTCAGGCGAAAGGAAATCAGTCAATCCGCTTCCATCGATATAGATTCGCCAGATTGTGGAATTTGGCCGGCCATTTATAAGCGAAGCCCTTGTAAAATAAATCTGGTCCTGATGAGCAGAAACACTTAATATAGAGTATGTGTCTGTTTTTGGAAATCCGGTGACAAAGATTGTCTCACCGGTAGCAGTATCGTAGCGTATAATACTGGAATGTCCGGTGCCAAGCTCAGTCTGGGAATAAATAATGTATTGTTTCTGGCAATTGGCTAAACTAATAAATAACCCGTATACTGCAAGTACAACAAGCAGTTTCGGCCTTTTCATAGGTGCCTCTGACCTTTGTCCACAGCCATTATCTTTATTATAGGATTTTTATTTTACCATGTCAAAAAATTTGCAACACAAAAATTTATCACAATTTCCTAAGTTCCGGATCACTGCTTTTTGCTTATTATCAAAATCCCCCTACCGTCCCCCTTTAGAAAAGAGGGAAACTGCTTTTGAAATCCCCTCACTCTATCTTTTACAAAAGGGGGAAGAAAAATTCGAGATGATAAAACAGGGAAAAAAACCGAAAAAAGATTAAAAAGAACCATTTTGTTTTTCAGATGATTTCATCCCACAAAAAAATCATCTCATAATAACACTCGTCTTGAAAAATATGAGAGCACCATCAGTTCGGTACCCATATCAACATCAAGGACATATACATCCTGAGGAAGGTTTAAATTCACAGGAGCAAAATTCAAAATCCCGCGGATACCACACTCAACAAGTTTTTCAGCCACTGATTGCGCACTTTCAGCAGGAACAGCAAGTATTGCAAGATCCACATCAAAATGAAGGATTTTTTTGCGCATTTTTGAAATATCCTGTATTTTTATTCCCTGTATTACCTTTCCTATCTTCTCAGCATCGTTGTCAAAGGCCGCCACAAATCTGAAGTTAAAACTCAAAAAACCTGGATATGCAAGAAGCGCTGAACCAAGTTTCCCAACTCCTACAAGAATTATCCTGCGCTCACTGTCAACCCCGAGAATCTTCTCTAGATGCTTTACCAGCGGCTCAACCTTGTATCCAACCCCGGGCTTCCCAAGAGAACCAAAATAAGATAGGTCTTTTCGAAACTGGTCAGGTGTTACACTGAGATGATTTGATATCTGGCTTGATGAAATAATGGTAAGATTTTGCCGACTGAGCTTTCGTATGCTTCTTAAATAAAGGGCAATCCGTCTTATAGTTTCCTGAGATATGCTTTCTATCTTTTTTCTCATAAAATCGTCAATATTTCTTTCTTTTGCTTTTACAAAAGAAGAACAACTGCTACAAATCCATATCAATGATCGCCTTGATCACTCCTTGTTTTTTCGATGAAACAAGTTCAAAAGCATCCTGAATTTTTTCGAGAGGAAACCTGTGCGTGATGATTGAAGTAAACCCGATGTTGCTATTACACATGAATTCAAGAGCCATTTCTGTTGTGAAAGCAGACCTTCTTACACTAAAAATGGGAAGTTGTTTTCTTCTGACAAGATGAGGATCAAATGAAATACGGTCTTCAGCAGGAATCCCGAAAATAACTGCCCTGCCACCTATGGAACAAACCTGTATCATCTGATCAACTGTTTCCTGTTTTCCAGCGCACTCAAAACAAATATCAACTCCCTTGCCTCCGGTATGCGAAAAAATCTCCCTGCCAATGTCATGTTTATTCGCAAGATAGACATAATCTGCACCAAGATTTTTTGCCATATTTGCTCTTTCCTCTACAATTTCTGTCACAGAAATTTGGCTTGCCCCGCCTGTTTTACAGCAAAATAGAACAGACAGCCCGATTGGTCCTGCGCCTAAAATTGCCACGCTGTCTCCGACAAGCAAGTTCGAAAGCCGTACTCCATAAAGAGCAATTGCAAGCGGTTCAGCGCGAGTACCCTGCGCAAAGCTGAGTTGATCAGGAAGTTTGACAACCTTTTTTTCTGGCATACAAATAAACTCCCTGAATGCGCCTGTTACAGGAGGAGTGCCGAGAAATTTTACATTCGGACAGAGGTTTGGCCTTCCATTAACACAAAACTCACATATGCCGCAGGAAATTCCTGGCTCAATAACAACCCTGTCTCCTTTTTTCACGGACCTGACATTTTTACCTATTTCCACAATTTCTCC
>JAMWBX010000108.1 GCA_023818725.1 Candidatus Omnitrophota bacterium | reverse complement strand
GCCTGAAAAACTTCATCGTCAATGGTGTCTGTCAAAAGGCACAAAACCGCATCTTTTCCTTTTACCCTGCTGATAAGTTCCTTTTTTGATAATACCCTGCCTTCGGTATTAACCTCAACATCGCAGTTTTTTTTAAGTAGATCAATTGCAGGTTCAGGAATCATTCCTGTGACAAGCACACGGTGTTTTACCAGCATAAAACCTCCTTTATGACTGCCTGACCATCAGCCATGCCTGGTTAAGAACTCTTTTTGATCCGGCAATGACAGCTTCTGGGTCCTGGCCTTTCAATGGCTTTACTTCAAAACTGACAACCAGCCTGCTTTCTCTATCGAAAATTCCAGCATTCAAAAGCGCCTGTAAAAATTCGGCAAGCTGTTCCACATTATTTTCGCTTCCCGGGGTTCCAAATGGCACATGCTTATCGCCGTACAGAGACGAATTTTTATCTGAAATAAAGCAGTTTCCAATATGAATATGGGTGATAAATTCCTTTAACCTGCCGATTGTTTCAGCAGCCGATTCTTTAACCAGTGGCAAATGACTCAAGTCCACAAGCAATCCAAAATTGTCAAAATTTTTTCTTATAGCTGTTGCAAAATCCGCTGCCAGAAAAGCAGGACCAATCAAGCATTTTTTGTCGACATCGTAATCAAAAATCTCAAGTTCTATCACTAAACCTTTTTTCCTGGCGTATTCACAAATGCTGGTTGTAGAATCAACAAGGAGATCAAAAGCATACTGTTTTTTCCCCTGTCTGTACCTGCCACTTAAAAATGAAAGCCCTTTTGCGCCAATTTCATATGCCTGATCAATGCATTTCTTAATCATCTCTATGGATTTCTCCCTGACAGATTGATCTTCGTCGTTAAGATTAAGATTTTCACCAAGTAGCACTGGCTGCGCGCCAAAGTATGCCTCAATACAAGCACTTTCAAGTAAATTTCTGACCTGATTTCTTGTACCTGCGTCTTCCATAAAGGTTATCTCTATAATCTCAAAATAATCGTCGCAAGCAATTTTTTTTATTGTTTCAATCAATGATTTTTTATCGGCTGCGTCTGGAAATACCATAAAATGGACAATGCCTGCCCTGAAATATTTTCGAAAATCGGTATCCATGTTTTGCTTCCTGTAAGGACAAGTGTAATATTGACATTATGCGTTTAATATGTTATCAAAACAATTAATAAAGTCAATGTTCGGGAGGATAAATGAAAATTCTCATTATTGCGGTCTTTCTTATTTCTTCAATATTTTGCTCTTCCTGCGGGAAAAAACAAAAACCGGAAAATGTTCCTGAAACCAGTGGAAATCCAGTTGAACAGTATGGAGATGTGATGTCAAAAACACTGCAAAAGGCAAAGGGTATGGATGCAGTATTACCAATGAAACAATTAATTGATTCTTTCTATGCCCAGGAAGGCAGATATCCTTCAACTCTTCAGGAACTTGTAGAAAAAAACTACACAAAGGAAATACCAGCGCCACCAAAGGGTTACAGATATTTTTATGATTCCTCTTCCGGGAAAATTGGACTTGAGCCAGAAAATTAGTTAGAAGGATATTTCAATATTTTTATCGTGGTTATGTTTACAAGCTGCCCACCTGCATACCACTCAATCTTCCATATTCCAGTACCTTTTTCATTGATAAGGTCCCTTGCTTCATACTCCTGACACCAGATTGTGGTCTCTGCGGTTTGCTTAAGGGATTTTTCTCTGTAAAGGGAGCCGTCAGGAGCAAACAATTTGAAAGACAATGGCGTACCAGGTTTCTGTCTGAAATAGGCAACAAATGAAATGTGTTCGTTTTCCAGAAAACAATCTTTAATACCTTCCCATTCGTCTATCTCTATTTTTTTATCCTGATTTCTATCAATCCAGTAATTGCAGACAAAAAAATCAGGACCATGATAGGTTCGGGTTTCCTGAAAGATGCTGGCACATCCGCACAGAACAAGTGCGAGCACAGCAAACAACATTTGCTGTCTCATAATCTCCCTATCTAATTAATTCACTCAGGTTTCTTCTGAAATACTGACTCTAACCAGTTCTTTGCGAGGTCTTTTGCGCCAAGCGCAAATGTAAGAGAAAGGCCAAAACAAACTGAGGCAAGAATAATAATGAAAACGCTCGCGATAAATTCTGCGGCAATATTAAATTCTTGAATCGCGATCACAACCCCAAAAACGACAATAGCAATCTGGGTGATCCTTGATAAAAACTCTGCCTCTCTAATGCCGGCGTTTGAGGCGGCTGTAAAGACAATACCCCTGAAAAGCTTCCCGGCAAAAAGAGCGACGATAAACACAATCAACCCAATGATAAATCTCGGGATAAACCCGATTATTGAGTCAATCACTGAAGGCGGCAAACTCAACCCTGCAACATTAACAGCAAGGAAAATTACCACAAGTATCACTATCCAGTAAACAGCTATACCTATAAGTTCTGATACTTTCTTTTCTATCTTACCTTTGTCAAGAAATGATTTTAATCCAGAGTCTTCTGAAAACTGGTCTATTTTTATCTTCTGCAATCCTTTCACAACCAATACATAAATCAATTTTGCAACAAGCCATCCTATAATAAATGTCAAGAGCGCGGCGAGAAGTTTTGCAAGCCCAAGCCAGAAACCTGCGGATACCTGCCTCAACGGCGCAAATACGCTTTCTTCTGCTCCCATAAAGCCTCCGTGTTAGGGGGTTCCTTTTCCTGTGTAATGTTACCATAAAAATATCATAATACAAGTCATAACCTGTTCAAACCCCAGCTTTCTCCAAAAATCGCCCTGCTGCCGGGCATAACCCTCTTTTATCGGCCCTCAAGAATTTTTTCCGCCTCTTCCCGTTGAGCCTCCATAATGTAAGGAATACCTGAAACCCTGCTTGCCTCTTCGGTAAGGCAAACCAGATCCTCACGACTCAAAGAATCAAGGCGAAAACTTCTCGCGCCTGCCATCAACTGACTCAGCCCGGTTTTAAGTTTATCAATAAATGTGTATATCGCAACCGCACCGAGAGCAATATCTTCAATCTTTTTTCCATACTTGTTCTTAAGAATTGCAAAGGTTGTAAAAATTTCCTCTGGTTTTGTGCCGTATCTGGATACAGTCGCAGGCAATGTTTCCCACCTTCCATTCCCCTTTCCAGTCAGCGCTTTTTCAATGTTATCACCAACAAAACCCGGAATCATCAAAGCCCGGCCCATACAAACCGCTTTGAAGTAAGGTGCTCCCATCGCAAGAACCTTAAATATGTGGTCCTCAGTTGAAAAACCGCCCGCCATGGCAAGATCTGGTATCCATTTATTTTTCCTTGCAAGTTTTTGAGCAAATTCATAGGCAAGACACTGAAGATAAAATGTGGGAATCCCCCATTCTTCCATCATTCGCCATGGACTCATTCCAGTACCCCCACCTGAACCATCAAGCGTGACAAGATCAACCCTTGCAGTTGAAGACCATTTAATAGCCATTGCAAGTTCCCTTGGTCCATAAGCGCCTGTTTTCAAGCTGACCCTTTTCACTCCTACGCTTCTCCTTAAATATTCCACAGTTCTAACAAATTCTTCTTCATCTATGAATCCAAGCCGCGAATGTCTTTCAAATTCCTTGATACCTCCTTTCTTGAACGCTTCCTGAACAGCCGGATTTGTAGGATTTGGAATAATAATATATCCTCGTTTCTGCAGTTCCTTTGCTCTTTCAATATCTCTTATCTTGATTTCTCCACCAATTGATTTGGCTCCCTGTCCCCACTTAAGTTCTATGGACTCCACGCCGAGTTTTTCGACAACATATTCTGCAACGCCAAGTCGGGTATCCTCAACATTAAGTTGAACTATGATGTCTCCATAATCTTCCTGCCATTTTTTATATATATTTACCCGGCGTTCCATTTCAGGGGACACAAGAACCTTTCCTTTGTTGTCAACCTGAAGTTCAGGATCTATTCCGCAAACGTTTTCCCCCACGACAAGGGAAATGCCCGAAATTGCGGCACCAATCGCAAAACTTTCCCAGTGTTTTCTTGCAATATCAGTAGAACCGAGAGCACCTGTAAAGATGGGCATTTTCATTCTGACAGGATACAGGTGTCCGTAAACAGCAGTTGTATCAACTTCCGGAAATATCGCCTTGTCAGGATTTGCCTCATCTATTGCCTTTGCGCCAAGCGCGTATCCCATAACATTGAGGTGTGAATAGTCAACCGGATATTGTTTATCGCTTCCTGCTGTTATCTCTCCGAACGGACCTGGATATATTGCCTCTCTGCCCCTGAAAGAGGCTCTAAAAATTTCACAGAACCCTGTACAATCCTCTCGACAGACGGTGCATATTCCAGAGTTTGGAGCAACATCCCTTGAACGATTTCTTGTGCTTGTTGCCTCATTAGCATTCGGTCTTTGAAGATTCATTTTTCAGCCTCCTTTAAATAATAAAGATATTTAATTATTATGATTTTCGACCTTGAAATGAACCTTCTCTGGTGGAATGACAACTCTGTCAGGAAGGAGCCTCATTGCTCCCCATGATATTACAAAAAAATTTTGTGTCTGTCAAATCCCATTAAAAAAGCAATTTAATTATGTCAGATTCAATGTTATAATTCTTGGCAAAGGGAGAAAATGGCACATAAAAGTAAATATATTAAACAAATTGAAGCGCTATCAAAAATCAGCCAGGCAATCTCGTCGGACCTGTACCTCGAAGATATATTGAAACTTATTGTTACTGTTACCGCTGAGGTAATGAATTCTAAAATATGCTCACTGATGCTTCTTAATGAAAAAAACCAGCTTATTCTGAAAGCAACTCAGTCGATAAGCGAAGATTATAAAAAGAAACCACCCCTTAAACTTGGCGAAGGTATCGCAGGCATTGTTGCAAAAGAAAACAAACCAATTATTGTCGAAGACGTTAAAAATGACCCTCGCTACATTCATCAGGACATCGCAAGAAAAGAAGGACTGTGTTCTCTTGCAAGCGTGCCACTGATTGTAAAAGGAAAACTTATAGGGGTTCTGAATCTTTATACCTCCAGTCCGCATAAATTTACAAAGGGTGAGATCGAAACACTGATTACTGTAGCAAATCAAGCGGCCGTGGTTATTGAACACGCAAGATTACTTGTGCAGACTAAAGTAATTCAGGAAGAACTCGAAACAAGAAAACTGGTCGAGCGCGCAAAAGGGATTTTAATGAAACAGGGGCTATCAGAAGAAGAGGCATTTAAAAAAATCCAGAAGAAAAGCATGGATCTGAGAAAACCGATGAGAGATATTGCAGAAGCCATAATCCTTTCAAATGAAATTCAGAAAGAGTAATAAACCAACCTGGAAGATTCTTCCA
>JAMWBX010000107.1 GCA_023818725.1 Candidatus Omnitrophota bacterium | reverse complement strand
AACGTCAAAAACATCATAGACAACCCAGCAAGGCCCATCAACTTCTATTCTGTTGTTCGAATATGTCCTCTTTGATATAAAAGTGAATAATTTTCCCCTTTTTCTGTCAAAAAAGCAACTGTTTTCAGCATATCTGATAATTTTGTCACCATCTTTGTAGCTTTTCAATCTCAATACTGGCTCTGAAAATGTCTTCCCATTATCGAAGCTAAATGAATCGCAAAAGTCGTCATAACCATCAGAAAATTCCACTCTGCCATACCTGTGAATGATAAATGGCTTTAATTCATGGAAATAACTGACAAATCCGGGAAATACCGGTCTTCCATTCTCGTCCAGGTCGCAAAAAATTTCCTTTTGCACTTTCATGAGATCTCCATTCTCACATGTTTATTGAATACCAGAAAAGTCAGTAGTGAACAGCCTGTAAATTCTTTCAGCAAGAATACGTATTCCATCACCCGATGGAAAATTCCCGTAAACATTGCTTCCGATTTTAAACATCTGCACCCAATCAGGCATCCGAGTGTACAGATCATAAAGGTCTATGTAATCTATGTTTCTTTTTTTGCAGCATTCAATAACCGCTTCAGCATAAGGTCTGAACATATCAGGAGATGGCACAGAAGGAAAAGGTGTTAAACATATAATTCTTTTTGCCCTGCTGCTTAAAAACCAGATCGAAGCATCAAACGATGAAATATACTCATCAACAGGTGTTCTGTGAACTAAAGAACTTAAAGATGGAAAAAGAATAACAGTGTCAAACTGACGATTGTGCAGCTGTTTTTTCAGCCACAACATATTGTAAAGAGCATGATAATGCTTGGTCTCTGGATACCGCAAAAATTCTATGCGTATCTCAGGTAAGTACCCGCTTATTACATCTTCAAAACCTGCTGGAAAGTCGCCTATGATGGTTAATTGGTCAATTTTACCTTTTTTAAGCGCATCAGAAAATTTGTAGTCAGGTACAAGACCCACTATCCTTTCACCGTCTCTTCCCACAAGGTGCAGGCCATCTAAATTTTCCAGATTAATGTCCTCGATTAGCATGAATTTTAACTTTTTCTTTAAAATTGTAAGGTATCCGATCTTCAATTCGATTTCATGTTCCCCTGGTCTGGTTGATGGAAAAAATAAATCGATACTGCAAGCGTTTTCTTTACCGGGAAGCACCTTAAGTAATTCTCTTTTATTTTCTGCCACAATTTCTACAGGTACGATGCCTGACATAAGAGAACCTATTTGAACAGGCAGGTAAAAAGAATCCTGCAAACGTAAAATGTTTTTATGGGGCGAAATTCTAAGATACAGTTTCAGATCTTCCGGCAGTGTTTGCGGGAAAATTATAGTTTCTGAAAATACGTCTGACGACTTTAACTTATAATTCTTACAAACAAGAGAAACATACGAAGGGGTTTTGGCATCGAATTTTTCAAAGATAGTTCTACCAGAGTACTTTTTACCATCAATATTCCAGATAAATGTATCAGCCCCTGTTGAGCACGAACCATCAAAAATCCCTGTATAAAATGTATCACCTGAAAATGAAAATGGTCCAAAAATTTCCTTCTGGTAAAAAGCGCTCACATTACTATCTTTTTTCTTCCATTCAAGGATTTTTGTTGTAAGAGCGGGATTTCCGATTGTTGTGTAGTCCCAGAAGACTCTACCACCAGCATTGTAGAAACCTATACCTGTGATTTCAACATCTTTTCCCATCTTTTCAACAGGGACAACTAAAATTGCCCACTTGCCTTTTTCAGGCAACCGGCCCATTGCTATCTTATTGATACCCTTCCATTTTATTACATCAGAACCCCAAGAAAAATAAAAGGATTTTCGCCTCTGTGTCTGTAACTCAAGCATTATCTCTTCAGCTGGATTGTTTTTATCAATAAAAACATACTGATAGAGGAATGATGTCGCTTTTGTTTGCTCGGTTGGCAGCAGTGCGGTATAGTGGTAATTAACAAATTTCTGACTTCTACCTGTATGAGAAAAAATCCCGCTGAGGCGAGGATTTGTCACCCAGAACCAGAATCCGGACGTCCTTGCTGATGGATTCAAATAATCATCAAGTATCACACGTCCTTCTGGGATTTCAAATACGGTGGTATCTGATTTTTTTTCATCTGAAAGCCATATGACATAATACTGGTCATGATGGTTTGTTTTGAAGTAAATAATATCCCTGTTGGATTGCGTTACAGGCAGGACCCGTATAGAATCCATTTTAGCGCCGGCCATATCAGTTACATACACTCTGCCACCAGCAGGAAAAGGCAGCTCTGCCTTTGCAATTGACTGAAATTGCTTTAAATCCTTTTGTTGAACTTCAACTATTGCTGTAATTTGGCTGTATGAAAATGCTAGGGAACAGCAAATAAAATAACCAATAAAAAAACAGGAAAATTTTTTTCTCATCTTTTCCTTTCAATTTTAACTGCAAGATCGCCAGTGAAAGGACAGAGTTCGATACTGCACTCACCCACCGTAAAATCTTTTACAAATGAGGAAAACTTTTCACCCTTGTATGTATCCCAGAACTCTATGCTGTATGTACCAGATTCAAAAATATCGATAATGAGCCTTACTCCTTCTATAACATCTGCACTTTCAGAAGGTGCTCTTGAATTAAAAACTGCCGGGTCATAAACCCATAGATATGCAGAATTTTTATTCTGAATTCCAGTAACGCCTGCCTTCTGTGATTTCTCCCCTAAAGTAGAAACAATCCGCGCAGTAGAAAACTGGAAGTCCTTTCCCCTCCTGTCAAGACCTTCTAGAAATCTTGCAATTGCCCGGTAATGAAAGTAAAGGTCCTTTTTATCTATAAAAGGCCACCACCAGAAAAGGGCTGTTCCCAGCATTGGTGAAAGAGAAGATGCCCATATTCCCCCATGAAGATTATTCTCAAGCAATTTAGCGTTTCTACCTACGCCGAATTCGTGAACCTGCATCGGCTTTCTAAAAGGTTTTCTTTTGAAATAATACTCTCTCAGGGTGTCAACTATCGTGGAGCTATACGCATTACTTACAAGAGTCTCAAGACCCTTTGCAGCCCAGACCATCGGGTCAGCAGATGGTCTGCATATATGGCTTGTGATGTTGTGCTTCCAGGGATCCATTTCTTTCAGAATCGGAATAATTCTTTCATGCCACAGCCTTACATTTCTCGAGTCATAGTAACCAGTCAAATCAACCTCGTTCCATAGCTCCCAGAATGCAATCTGAGTCGAATATCCCCATCTTGCAACAATATACCTCAATCTTTTTACAAACCACCTCTCAGCTTCCTTGCTATTAAAAAACTCGTCAGGTGAGTTAAGAAAACCCCCATTAATCACATTATAAGGATTGTCCCACCATTCAGCATCAGGCCTGATACTGAACTGTCCGTGGTTGATAAGTGTAAGCACAATGTATATTCCGTTTTCTCTCGCTATATCAAGAACATAATCAAGCTTCCATGAATTCTCGAGACTGTAACGGCCAATGCCTTCGTAATGCTGTGCATATGCTGGGTTCCATTCAATACCCAACCACCATGCTCCCATCCACATTCTGGTGTAGTTTTCAAAATTTTCTTTCATCTTTTTGAAATATTCATCATACGCAAAAGTTCCTTTTCCCTTATCAGTCTCAAATTCGTATTTATATGGAGTACGCAAATCATCAGGTGAACGCAAAACATGTCCAATGGGATAAAAAAAACTGCCATCTGAAAAAGAAAGACACGTTGGATCTTTCTCATCCCATCTTATAAAACCTGGATTTTTACCTGGAATGCAAACAAAACTCCCACAGTCAAAGTTGTATGTCTTTCCATCGAATGTGATTGAGACATCGTATTTGTACTGTCCGATCTCTTCTGGAGAGAATCTTACCATCCACTGGTGTTTTCCATAAGGATACAATCGCTCCCCATCTTCTTCGAGACGTCGCAGATAATTCCGCCAGAAAAAGGCTGGGATTTTAATTTTCCCACCGGAAGGTGTGGTAAATATCGCATTTATATCAACCTGTTCAGGATCAAACGGATTATCAAAAATGACCGGGATTTCAAAGGATGCTTCGAATTTCTCATATAACAAAATTGTCTCAGAATTTGTTCTGAAATTAAAAAGAAAAACTTCTGGCTGGAACGTGGTCTTTATCGCCTGAATACTATCAATGTAGACTGTTCCTGAAAAGGGTTTGTAGTAGAAAAACTTTATTCCAAATTCACGGATATTTCTTTTCGTATAAGCATCCCATGCGGCAAGCCCTGTTGCAGGTTGCCAGAGGGGACTGCGGTCAGAAATATCGACGGAAATCCTGTTTTTTTTATTCAGATTTAGCTGAAAAACGCCTGTTTGAAACCACGTCCAGTTGCCATCCTTTATATAACAAATGAAAGAGACATAATTTACTGTTTTTGATGGTGCATACATATCAATATTCAGCGTGTCGTAATCCATCCAGTTAAAATCCCCTTGAACCCTTATCCACGACTCTTTTGAACCTGAAACATACAATGCAAGCGAATATGCGCCACTGGTAATAAAATTACTGGAGAGTCCGAGAGTCTGGGTCTGATAAACGCTCTCCCAGTTTTCAGTGCTTTTTTCAAAATCAAAAAGCATCTCACCTGATGCCAGAGAAAGAAAACCAGTAAAAAAAAGCAGGCTAAATATCAATCTTTTCATCAATCTCATAAATTGTTTCTCTTGTCTGCCACACTGAATGTATTGTGATGGGCAAATTAAAAATAATGTTCATTGACGCCTTTTGCATCTCGTAAGAAAATTTTGAAAGGTTTTCATTCAAAAAAGATTGCTCTTTATTGACCTGTGTTATTCTGACCTTTGGATAGTATGCAAAGAGATCAGAAAATGGCTTGAATTTAATCTTAATTTCAAACTTTTCACCTACTGGATAGAAAACCATTGAACCACCAGGACCAAATTCAGCCGCCTCAGGTGAGACAGACTCAAATTTTCCTGCTCTTGGAGAGAAAATCACCTCAATCTTCATATCAGATGCCAGTTTATCAAATGTTATCGTTGATGTAGCAATATCATCTTCAACTATATAATTGCGAACAACTTTTATTTTGTCTGTTTTTAAATCCAGCCACGGGAAAAAAATAGAGATCCCCTTAACCTTTCTCCACCTGTCAGAACTGAAAGAAATCTTATCTCTGATTAAAGAAGTATATAGCCCATTTTTTTTAAAGATCATGGCATAAGGCTGAGTAAAAGAATATTCATCCTTTGATACGCATTCAAAGCTATATGTGATGGCCCCTCTCATGTTTGAAAAAGGAATTATTTCCATCATTTCTGTATGTTGATAAAGAACTGGATTCTCTGTATCCACGGAT
>JAMWBX010000106.1 GCA_023818725.1 Candidatus Omnitrophota bacterium | reverse complement strand
CCAGTACCTCAAACGCCTTTTCAAGCTCTTCCCTGAGGAGAGTCCTTTTTGTATGCGTCAGCGGACTTGATTCTTCTCCATCTTCAATAAAATCTCCAACTGTTGCTCTTTCTTCGTCGCCAACAGGCATGTCCAGTGATACAGGTTCGGGTCTCATAGATTTCTTGATTTTTTTAATCTTGCCACAGTCGGTATTGAGCATTCTTGCAAGTTCTTCATCTGTTGGTTCTCTATCGAGACTCTGTGCTAGGTACCTGTAAGCCTTGTTGAGTTTATTAATTTTTTCGATCATATGCACGGGTATTCTAATTGTCGCAGAGTGATCTGCTATCGCTCTTGTAATTGCCTGACGTATCCACCAGGTGGCATAAGTACTGAATTTGAAACCCTCTTTGTATCTGAACTTTTCGACTGCTTTCATCAGGCCTATGTTTCCTTCCTGAATCAAATCCCTGAGGGAAAGTTTTGGATTTGAGTATTTTTTTGCTATGCTAATTACAAGCCTCAGATTTGCATGGATCAACCTATCTCTTGCCTCAATAAACCCCTTTTGATACTTGCTTATTAAAACTGCATTCTTTCCATTTTTCCCCTTCTTCATAGCTTGGGCAAGGGCCTTCTTATATTTTTCCATGGTTTTTGCTATCGCCACCTCTTCCTCTGATGTCAGAAGGTTAAAAGAGCCTGCATCTTTGAGATATGCCCTCAAAGGATTCCTTACATCTTCAAGAAAGTCCTTTGTATCCAGTTCGGCTTCTTTTTCTGCAAGAAGATCGTCGCCTATCTCTATATTCATTTCCTCAAGTTCATCAAAAAGCTCGTCAATCTTGTCTCCGGGTGTATCTATAGGAAGAAATCTGTTTATGTCCTCAAGAAAAACTGTCCTTGTCTCTCTGCCAAGGGCAAGAATTTGATCTTTGGCTTTTCTGAATTGTTCCTCAGAAAAACGCACCTCAGGTCCCAATGTGCGAGATTTCGAAGCACCTTTTTTCCCCTGCACCTCTACCTTCGTCCTGTCATTATTACCTTTATCGACTGCTGACTTCTTATTTTTTGCCATTAATGCTCCTTTCAGATTTATACAACAACGGTTCAATACTTTTTTGTCCCATCAGTTGAATGCATAAATTCATTTCTTCCAGTTCTTTTTCATAGTTCTGGTTGTTTTCAATTTTTTGTTTTATGGTTTCTTTCAGTTCTTTTTTCCGCTTTTCTAAAGATCTTTTGCACAAAATTCCCACGCAATCGTGAAATTCTTTTCTGATAAGTTCAGGATCCCGGGCTGCCTTCTCCTTTAGAAACTCCTGTGTCAGGATGCTAATATGTTCAGGGTCTTTCAACTTGTTCAAAAATCTTGAAATGTGCGCCTCAGAAACCTGCTCATTTAAACAGCAATCCATAACAGACCTCACAGAATCAGGCAAAAGGTCCATGCATCCAGAAATTTCCTTTGCCAGTTCAGGCTGATGAAGAAGAATCTTAATCAGGGTTTTTTCGGCATTGTCAACCGCATTGCGCTGAATCTCTCCTGTTAAGGGCTTTGCTACATTTTGAATTTTGGTTTTTTCTGAAATTCTTGACATCTGCTGCAACAGAATATCGCCTTCGATGCCTGTCATTTTTTCAAGCTGCTTGATCCTTAGGGACCTTTCAATCTCATCAGGAATGTTTTTTATCAATTTCAATATCTCTTCAACAAGTTTAGCACGCCCCTTAGGATCTTCTATCGAGTACTTTTGACTTTCTATGTAAAAAGCAAAATCCACAAAATCCCTTGATTGATTGAGCAATTTTTTTAATGCATCAGCACCATAATTATCAATAAAATCTTCAGGGTCAAAACCCGCAGGCAACACGCCTATCTTGACCTCAAAGCCTCCAGCAAGAATGGTTTCAAGGCTGTGAAATGCAGCCGCTGTTCCTGCTGAATCAGAATCAAAAACCAGCAGTACCCTGCTTGTCCATCTTTTCAGAAGCCTCAGATGGTTCGCAGTAATAGCCGTTCCAAGAGGAGCAATAGTGTTTTCAAAACCGGCCATATGCATCTTTATAAGATCAAAATATCCCTCAACAATAATCGCAAATCCATAATTTTTTATCTTTTCTTTCGCCCAGTTCAATCCGTAGAAAAGACTTCCTTTTTTGAAAACATAGCTTTCGGGCGTGTTCAAATACTTTGGTTGTTGTTGCTCTTCGAGAGCCCTTGCGCCAAATCCAGCAATATTGTTCTGATGGTCAAAAATCGGTATTGTCACTCTATGTTTGAAAACATCCGTATAAACATCGTCCTTTTTTACAATAAGTTTTGCCTGTTCGAAATCGGAAATTTTCAGGTTTTTTTCCATTAGAAAGTTTAAAAGCCTTCCTCCTGATGGAGCGTATCCAAGTCCGAACTTCTTACGCTGAACCTGATTTATCCCTCGTTTCTCAAGAAAATCAACCGCGATATCTCCTGAACTTGATTCAAGGGACAATGAAAAAAATTCCTGTGCAATTTTATTTGCTTCAAAGATCGTCTTTCTTATCGCATGGTTTTCATCATTGATTGCCTCAGAATAAATTTTCACTCCTGCCATTTCTGCTGCCATCCTTACAGCTTCGACAAAATCTATGCTTTCAATTTTCATCAAAAAATTAATCACGTTTCCACCCACTCCACACCCGAAGCAATGGAAAATTTGTTTTTCAGGACTTACAAAAAAAGAGGGTGTTTTTTCGGGGTGAAAAGGGCACAACCCACGGTGGTTTCTTCCAGATTTTTTTAGCTGTACATATCCGGAAACTACCTCCACTATATCAAGTTTTTCTATGATCTCATCGAGTTTCTCAGAAGTAATCATATTTTAAAATATAGCCCCTTCTGCTTTTAGCACAAAAATTTTTCTTTTATTGTAATACCTATTTCGTCAGCTATCTGTCAAGATATAACTGTGCTATAATTTAAGTATGGTATTCAGAGCAATAAGATTGATCATCAGTGGGGTTGTTCTCTTCCTTATAGGATATTATTTTGGCCTGCGTGGAATAAGGTTCTATCAGGTCACATCCGAATCAATGTATCCCACACTTGAGATTGGGGACCGTCTGATTGGTGAAAAATTTGAAAAACTTCATTACGGAGATATCGTCATACTTGACGACCCACTTGAAAAAAATAGTGTCATTATTAAACGAGTTGTTGGAATAGAGGGCGACCTTATCGAAATAAGAAACAACGGCTATCTTTACAGAAACAGAGAAAAAGTTGAGGAACCATATATTGCTGAAAAAGCAAAATATGTCGTCGAACCGGTAAAGTTAAAAAAAGGCGAGATCTTTGTTCTTGGAGATAACAGAAATAATAGCGCCGATAGCAGCATTTGGGGGCCTGTACCTGTTGATACAATACATGCAAAGATAAAGTTTAGATACTGGCCTTTTAAAAGGATAGCACGTTTTTAAAAGAAGATACGGGCCATTATGGCCCGTATCCGTACCATATTATTCTATCCTTATTTAACCGCGGCTTTCAATTCAGAACCAGCTTTAAACACCGGAATATTCTTTGCTGGAATCTTTATTGTTTCGCCGGTTCTGGGATTGCGACCAGTGCGAGCTTTTCTTTTAACAACCTTGAATGTACCAAAACCGACCAGAGTTACTGGTTTTCCTTTTTTCAAAGATGCCTTTATGCTGCTAAAAACAGTATCCACTGCTGCTGCCGCTGCCTTTTTCGAATCCACCACCTTTGCTACAGCTTCTATCAATTCTCCCTTATTCATTCTTTCTCACCTCCTTTAATTTTTATTTTCATCAATATATCACTGGCTTTACAACTTGTCAAGTGCATTTTGCTATTGACTGATAAAGGTTTTCGAATTATTGTAATTGTATGAACAAGGAAATACAACAGATTGTTGACATTGTAAGTTCAGAAATCCGCGCAATTATTGATCCTGAAGGAATTTTGTTTGCAGTTTCTGGCGGACCTGACTCTGTTGCACTTGTTGATATATGCGCCCGCCATATTCCGCAGATAAAAGAAAGAATGCACATTGCCTACATACATCATGGCTTGAGGAAAAACGCTGATAAGGAAAAATTGTTTGTCAAAAATCTCGCAAGAAGCTTAGCTGTGCCGTTTCATTGTAAAAAAATTATGGTAAAACGCAAAAAAAACAGATCCCTTGAAGAACAGGCGCGAATAAAAAGGTACAAAGCCCTTGTCGAGATTGCCAGAAAATATGGATGCAACTCAATTGTTACAGGGCACACGCTTGATGATCAGGTTGAAACAGTTTTACTTAACCTTGCAACAGGAACCGGATTGAAAGGGCTCTGTGGAATGCAACCGGTGTCAAAAATTGAAAATTTACTCCTTATAAGACCACTTCTTTCAATAACAAAAAAACAAATTCTCTCGTACCTTCAAGAGAGAAAAATCGAATATTTGTTTGATGAAAGCAATATTGATACAAGATTCAAAAGAAACCTCATCCGCTATCAAATTTTGCCTTTGTTTGAAAAAATCAATAAAGGAGTAAAGAAAAACATCTACCGAACATCAAGAATTCTTACAGATGATTTCGACTACATTGATACCCAATCAAAAAAAATTGTTCAAAGAAAAATTGTAAAAAAAAAGGGGCTTGTTGAATTTCCAATAAAAAGTTTCTTGGGGATGCATATCTCCTTACAAAGATTTTTTCTGAGAAACATCTTGATGGAGCTTTGCAAACTTGACCATCCACCAAATTTTATGACGATTGAAAAAATTAGATTATCCGTTATTTCGCACAAGAAAATTTTTGTTGATAAGCTCAAAATCTATTTGGGATTTAAAGAAGAAAAAGTAGTCCTGTATGAAAAAAAAACTTTTGAAAGTTTTCCTGAAAAACCAATCTTAATAAAAACAACTGGCATAACAGAAATTCCAGGTACTGGATGGAAAATCAAAACTGCTTTCAGAAATTTTTCAAAAAAATTTTTGAAAAACCCCAACCCGCTGGCAGCCTATATAGACCCAGACAAAATTACTGATAAACTCGTTGTGAAAAAACCAGAAAAAGACATGCCTTTCGTGCCCCTCGGAATGGGAAAAAAAATCAGTTTCAAAAAATACTGGAAAACACACAAGAAAAAAATTAGCTCCTTCATTGAATTCCCGCTTATCGTCGAAGATAGCGGGGAGATTGTGTGGGTTGTCGGAGGTCATATCTCTCAACAATATGCTATATCGAAAGAAACCTGTGTGCTTGAAATAACCGCAAGGAAAAAGTAAAATATAAACAAGCGGTTCAACCTTTTTTCATTTGTAAAAAGGGTTAGCTGACTTTCGGGTTTATCAGGCTTCCAGTAAGTTTCCCAGAAGACCCGAAATTTCCAAAAGATATGAAAATAAACGAGATACAGAAAATTCGGTAATACACCTTATTATGTCTCAATGCTGGGTT
>JAMWBX010000105.1 GCA_023818725.1 Candidatus Omnitrophota bacterium | reverse complement strand
GGAAAAGATAGTTAAAATAAGGTTCAAGAAATATTTTGAAGAGCAAAGGCTGTGGGTCTTTGTTGGCAAAGTGATAGATTTTTCTGAAAACTGGATTATGGTTGAAGGCAAAGGGTTGATAGTGTCAAAAGGTAAGATTACTCCTGTTGATATAGATAAGGAAATACGAACTCTTGTCATTCCGAGAGAAAACATTGCCCATATAAGAATTCTCCCTGACGATTTTGACATTTCAAACATTGAAATTGAAGAACATGGGATTCGCTATTTCATAAAGGTTAAAGGTGGTCCAAATACGAGCATAGGAGAAATTTAGTTGAAATATCTTGGAATCGATGAAAACGGCTATGGTCCAGTACTTGGTCCACTGGTGGTAACCGGGATAAAAGCTTCGTCCGACATAACACAACAGTGGCCTGACGACATATACGACAGCAAAACCCTTTTTTCTTCTGAAAACAAATTTGTGAAAATTGAAAAAATTGCACTTGCGATTTTAAAAATCACAAAAAAAAAGATACCAGAAAGCGCTCTCAACATTTTTGAACACTTTGAAAGTTTTCATTGTCCTGAAATAAATCCTACTGTTTGCTTCGAAAATTTGCCTGAAATTCCTTTATGGGTAACCATCGCTGATATTGAAAAATACGCTGAATACCTTTACAGGTCTCTGGCACAACTCAAAGTAAGCATCAAATGCGTAAATTCTCAGGTTATTTGTGTCAACAAATTTAACAACCTTTGCAGAAGGCACATGAAAAAGGACTTTATTAATTATTTGCTATTTGAAAAAATCATCCTTCAATCCAGTTTTGACTGCGATAATCTAATCGTAAATGCTGGCAAAATCGGTGGAAGAAAAAAATACGCATGCTTTCTCAGAAAAGGATTTTGTGATTGGAGTGTAACAAAGGAAAGAGAAGATGAAGAAGTTTCCACATATCTGCTTAAAAAAAACGAGAAAAAAATTATAATCAATTTTATAAAAAACATAGAATCAAGATCATTTCTGGGAACGATCGCTGGCATATATGGGAAGTATGTGAGAGAAATCTTCATGAGAGGGATAAACAGCTGGTTAAAAACTGAAAGAACCGTTTCCGGGTACAGGGATAGGTATACATCAGAATTCATAAGGAAATTAAACAAAAAAAATTTGCCATATATCGACTGCGTTCTAAGAATTAAGTGAATCTTCTCCTATCTTACGGTGTTATGGTTTCATGTCTATTGATGTGGTATAATATCAACGAAACTAAAAATAGATTATGGAACATAACAATTTACTTCCATACGCCATCATAGGCGAAATTTCTGGCATATATTTTTTCTTTAATGGATTCAACATTCTTCGCAAGAAAAGATTAATGCAGAATGTACCAACCTCCACAGTGAGGGCGATTCCAATAGGTGAAGTCGAAATAAAAGGAAAGGCAAAAGCCAGATTTCTCTTGAAAACCCCTGTATCAAAAGTCGAATGTGTATTCTTCAGATACATTGAGGAAGAATTAAGAAAAGTTGGAAAAAACTATAAATGGGTAAAAATTCTGGATGTAAACAGCGATTACCCTTTTTACCTTGTAGACGATACAGGCGCTGTTAGAATTGAACCTGCTGGTGCGGAATTAAACCTCATCAAAAGATATGTAAAAAAAGATGGAAATATAAGAAAGACAGAATACTATATAGTTGAGGATGAAAAACTTTACGTGCTTGGAAAAGCCAGAAAACTACCTTCTCAATATATGATTGAAAATGAAGTGAATGAAAAAAGATTTTCTGAGATAATGGGCAATCCCGAAGAAAAAAAAGATGATTTTGTCCTTCCGCATCTTAAAGATGTTGCCATTGGAAAAGAAAAAAATTCGGCTTTTATCATCTCAACAATGGAAGAGGATAATCTTATACAACATTTGAAGGTACAGAGTATTTTGATGGTATATGGAGGGGCTTTTCTCATCATTGGATGTCTCTGGATAATTGTAAGATATGTGAACCTGGCAGTATTGAAATAGGAGTCATAATGATAATAATTGGCTGGGCATTTGCGGGAATTGTGGTGCTTGGAATCATTATTTATTTCATCAGTATCTACAACGGGCTTGTAAAGTTGAGAAGAGACATAGATAAAAACTGGTCAAACATAGATGTGCTTCTTAAACAGAGACATGATGAAATAGGAAAACTGATTAAGGTATGCGAAGGTTACATGAAATATGAAAGGGAGACACTTGAAAGAATAACAGCGATGAGAACCCGGTATCTCAGCATAGAAAACATTGATGAAAAAAAACAGATAGATAATCAGATAACGGAAGCGCTGAAAACAATCTTTGCGGTTGCGGAAAATTATCCTGAACTTAAGTCAAACAATAATTTTATTCAATTGCAGAATAGAATAAGCGAACTTGAAAATGAAATATCAGACAGAAGGGAAATGTATAACGAGAGTGTAAATATTTACAACATAAGAATAAATCAGATACCTGACATGATTGTGGCAAAAATGATGGGATATGTTGAACAGAAACTGTTTTCTGTTCCGGAAGAAGAACGAAAGGATGTGGAAGTCAGGTTCGAGTTCCCAAAATAAAGTACTTTCCGCTATTGCCATCTCCCATAACATACAATTTCCTCGATCGGTTTTCTTCTTTTCTCTTTCGGCAAGTCATCTGGATAACCAACAGGAGTGAAAGCAACTGGTTCAACTTCCGGGGGAATTCCAAGTATCCTTCTTGCCTGTTCTACGTCAAATGCACATATCCAGCAACTTCCGAGTCCAAGATCGGTCGCAGCGAGAATCATATGATCCATTGCAATGGCACAATCAATATCGGCATGATTTTTCCCATCTTTACGTGACCAGGCAATGTTTTTAATTGCACATATCCCAACAATTAATGGAGCCTGAACAAACCACTCAGCTGAATATATCCTTTTAAGTTCCTCCTTTCTCCCCTCAGTCTCTATCACAATGATTTTATATGGCTGTCGGTTTGCTGCTGAAGGAGCAAAACGAGCCGCCTCAAGAATTTTCTCTATCTTCCATTTTTCTACCGGGTCTTTCTTGTAGGCACGAACGCTGTATCTTTTTGAAATTAAATCTTGAAATTCCATAATACCTCCATTTTAATCCCTTTCCCTTGATATCCCTCTTTCTGAAGATTCTACAAATTTAATAAGATCACAAACTTCAGGGAATTCGATTAGTTTTGATAATTTTATTTCATCAATTGAGCCCTGCAGAGTAAGATTTTTCCTGAATATAATTCTGTATGCCTCTTCCAGAGCCGAAATCACCTCTGAAGCAAAATTTCGCCGCTTAAGACCAACAATATTTATTCCATGGGGCCTTGCAGGATGTCCATCCGCCATAATGAAAGGAACTATATCCTTTGTTATTTTTGAACATCCCCCTGTGATTGAATGTTTACCAATTCTTGAAAACTGATGGATTCCAACAAGTCCACCAATTATAGCGTAGTCCTCGATAATAACATGCCCTGCTATTGTGGCAGCATTTGCTATTATACAGTTATTTCCGATAATGCAGTTGTGTGCAACATGAACATAAGCCATAAGAAGATTGTTATCACCGATGATAGTAGATTGGTTTTCTCCGGTTGCTGAATTGATTGTAACGAATTCTCTGATTGTATTGTTCTTTCCTATTTTAACAAAAGAAATTTCGCCCCTGTATTTTAAATCCTGAGGCGGATTACCTATCGCAGCCCCTGTAAATACTCTACAGTTGTCCCCGATCTCAACATTTGGACCAATGTGAACCATGGGCCCTATGCTGCACCCATTTCCAATTTTTACACTTGCCTCAATAACAGCAAAGGGTCCAATGCAGGTATTCTCTCCAATTTCTACTGAACTATTAACCTGTGCAGAAGGGTGTATAAGGGGCATAATTAACTATCAACAAGTGCGAACGTCAAGGTTGCTTCACATGCAATTTTATCATCAACGTAAGCCTTGCCATGAACCTGGCCAACCCTGCTTTTCAAACGACTAACCTCTACCTTCAACACAAGCTGATCACCAGGTTTGACCGCGCGGCGAAATTTTGCCTGTTCAATGCTCATAAAAAAGGCAAGCTTGCCCTGATTTTCTTTTTTGCTAAGCATAAGAACGCCAGCCACCTGTGCGATGGCTTCGACAATCAAAACGCCTGGCATAACAGGTCTTCCAGGAAAATGCCCCTGAAAAAACCATTCATTTGCGGAAACATTTTTTATTCCTATGACCCTTTTATCTTCTTCGAGCTCAATGATTCTATCAACAAGCAAAATTGGAAATCTGTGTGGAATAATCCTTTCAATATCCTCTACTTCAAGAACCGGCTTTCTTTTCTCTACTGCAGCATCCGAATAAACTGCACTAACTCTTTCTTTCTGGATAAGATCTTTCAACCTTTTTACCAGTTTTGTGTTCAGGGCATGCCCGCTTCTTATCCCAATTATGTGTGCCTTAAGAGGCATACCAAGAAGAGCAAGGTCTCCAATAAGGTCGCAGATTTTATGCCTTACAGGTTCATTAGGGAATCTGAAACTGTTTTTGATAATACCGCTTTTACCAATAACAACGGTATTGCTGAAATCAGAACCCTTCCCAAGGCCCATCATCCTGAGCTTTTCCACTTCTTCTTCAAGACAAAAAGTCCTTGCTGGAGCAATTTCTTGCGCGTAGGAATCAGGACTAACCTCAAACGATGCATATTGGGAGTTAATAACTGAATTGGGGTAATCAAGAGTATATGAAATTCTCAATGTATCCGAAGGAAGTGCAACTATGTGTGAAGAGTCTTCAGAGATATAAATTGGCTCTTTCAACCTGTAGAAGTTTTTTGATTCGTTCAGTTCCACTATCCCTGCCTCAAAAAACTTCTTAACCAGAACCAGGGCACTACCATCAAGGCCAGGACATTCGTTACCTGATATCTCAATAATCAAATTATCAATGCCGAGGCCATATACTGCTGACATAAAATGCTCTATCGTGTGAATGTGCACACCATTACTGGAAATCGAAGAACGTCTTGGAAATTTTTCTACATCAAGAAGAAAATTGATATCTGCTTTTATTGCTGGATTTTCAGTTAAATCCTTTCGAACAAAGATAATTCCTGATCCCGCCGGTGCTGGATTGACCACTACGGATACTTTTTCCCCTGTGTGAAGCCCTATTCCCTCTATAGAAAAAGAACGCTCAATTGTCCTCTGCCTCATTTTTTTTCTTCTGGTCCTTTTTTTCTAACCGGGCTATACGCTCCTCAAGTTCCTTAATTTTTTGAAATATTTCCGGAGACCTGCGAAGATAGGCGGCGCATTTCATATCTTCCCATTTTTCCCGCGCAGGAAATCCAGAGACATGTGCATTCGCAGGTACGTTCTTTGTAACCCCTGCTTTTCCACCGACAATAGCGTTGTCTCCAACCTCTATAT
>JAMWBX010000104.1 GCA_023818725.1 Candidatus Omnitrophota bacterium | reverse complement strand
AATGAATCACTTGGAGGGAAATATGCTTTTTATAGGCGAAAACATCAATATAATGGGAACCAAGATTAAACAGGCCATGAAGGAAAGAAACAAACAGCCAATTCAGGAGATTGCAAGAATTTCCAGAGAAAACGGTGTGGATTACCTGGATATTAATATTGGACCAGCAAGAAAGGACGGACCACAGTTGATGGAATGGATAATCAAAACCATCCGCGAGGTTGTGGATTTGCCACTTTCTCTGGACACAACAAATATAGAAGCAATAAAGGTTGGACTGGAAATGGAGGGAGAAAAAAGTCTAATCAACTCCATTCAGGCAACCCCTGAAAGAATGGAACAATTATTGCCACTTGTAAAAAAATTCAATTGCAAATGCATAGCACTTTTGATCGGAAAGGAAGGTATGCCACGAGATGCAACGGAAAGGAGTGCCCTGGCCTGCGAATTTTCCATTAGGGCTGACCAGCTCGGTATCCCTCATGAAAACATCTATTTTGATCCAATTGTTCTGCCGGTACGATACCAGCAGGACCAGGTAGTCGCCGCCGTTGAGTTCATGAAAATGTTCAAGGAAATGTTTCCGGATTACCGTTCAACCTGCGGGCTTTCAAATGTTTCAAACGGTGTTCCGGAAAACTTGAGAGGGCTTGTCAACAGAACATATCTTTTAATGTTGATGAAATACGGCCTCGATAGTGCAATTATTGATGCCTTCGATACTCAGCTTATCCAGATGGTGCGTGGAGAAAAAGAGGAAATAAAAAGAACTGTTTGGCAAACACTTGATGAAAACATTAATGTGCAAGAATTGAGTCAGCAACAGATGGATTATTACAAGACAACATGTGTGCTTTCGGGAAAATCAATCTATTCTGATTCCTGGTTAAAACTTTAAAAACTCATGGACGCGATTGAACTTGCAATACAAAAATTGGAATCCATTGCACCCGAAGAAATTGAAAAAAAATCAGGATGCAGGTGGGACATGCAGAAAAAAGTTATTGTTGTGCCCTACTTAAACTTGTATTGTAATATAAGCATTCCGGATTTTTCATTTTTGGAACCGTTCATTAACACGAAAGAAAAAATATTGATTTTCCACTACCTTATCAGAAGCAATAACAGCATTGCAGAAACAGGAAGTTTAATCTCATTTTCAGAACTCCAAGCAGGAAATATTTATAAACCGTCCATAGAGTCAAGGGTTTATAGGCCACTTCTAGATAAATTTGGTTCATCAGGTGAAAAATTTCTTAAAAAAGCTTTTTCCCTGGGCGCTGAGAAAATAGAATTGAGTGAATTCTCTGTCAAAATAAAGGTATTCCCCAAGGTTTGGATCTACGTCGTTCTATACCTTGAGGATGAAGAATTCCCTGCCTCCTGTCAGATACTTTTTGATTCAAGCATCATCAAGATTTTTGAAACAGAAGATATTGTTGTAATGTGTGAAGAGATTACAGAAAGATTGATATCATAAGAGAAATCAAAATTTATGAAAACGATTGAAATCGGGATGACTGTCTCTTAAAATCTCAACCCTGACCTTTTGCCCCTTTTTTAATAATGCTCCTTTTTCAACAACCAGTAAACCATTTGTTTCCGTGATAGAGCTTAACATACCTGATTTTTGTTTATGATATGGAATAAAAAAATTCTCATTATTCGCCGGAATTATTTTACCCCTGAAAAGTGAAGCCCTATCGCCATTATTTTTGATATCGGTTGACAGTGTACAGTACAGAAAAGGCTTTTCCGGTTGTTTATAACCAAGCATCTTTTTTATAGCGACTTTCACAAGCATATGGAAACTTAAGTAGGTGGATACAGGATATCCTGGCAGACCAAAAACAAGCGTACTGGACCTTTTTCCGAAAAATACGGGTTTTCCCGGTTTTTCAGCGACCTTCCAGAAAATTTTCTTTACTCCAAGGTTCCTTAGAACATCCACCACAAGGTCAAATTTACCTTCACTCACTCCACCAGAAATTAGTGCAATATCATAATTAAGAGCCTTTTTTAACAATAAGGTCAAATCCTTCTGATTATCACGGGCGATCCCTAAAATATGTGGAAGGCCACCATTTTCTCTGACAAGTGCACAAAGACCATAACTATTAGAGTTATATATTTTGCTTTTAGTTAATCTTGTTCCTGGTTCTATTAACTCATCCCCGGTCGCAAGGATAGAAACCTGAGGCTGCTGGCGAACCTTTACTACTGATTTGCCGAGATAGGCAAGCATCATAACAACTGTTGAATCAATAAATGTACCCTTCTGCAGCACTGTTGTTCCCTTCTGCAGATCTTCGCCTTTAAATGAAATATTTTCACCTTTTTTACACTGGAAGAAAACTTTTATAAATGGTCCCGAGATTTCCACATCCTCTATTTTTATAACTGCTTCTGTCCCTTCTGGGAGCTTACTTCCGGTCATAACAGAAAAACACTTACCTGGAACAAGACGCAATCTGCGGTAGTCACCGGCTTGAACTTCTCCTGCTACTTGCAGTAAAACAGGTTTATTCTTCGTCGCGGTATATGTATCATCAACCTTTACCGCGTACCCATCCATAGCGGCGCGATCAAAAGGCGGATAATCAAAAGGTGTTTTGATATCTTCAGCCAGTACTCTGCCATGGCAATTCAATAACCCTATTTTTTCCATTGGTAATAACCGTGCGGTTTTCCACACAATATCTATTGCTTTTTCAACAGGTATCATAAAAATCTCCTGCTTTCACCTTTCCGTAAATATCTTTTGCTTTTTGCAGATCCGTCTCCGTATTAATGTTGAAAAATAATACATCAGGATTACCAAATTTGATTATTTCACGATCTTTGATGTATTTTACTCTTACTCTTTCAAGAACCTCTCTAACTCTGTATTGCCTTTTCTGGAGTAAGTTCTCTAAAGGCAAAATTATATTTTTGCTATAAAAAGCGTGTAAAACCTCAGCAAAACCATTATGTTCTGGAACAACCGCATCATATTCATCCTCAATTCTCTCAATCATGAATGAGATAAAATCAGGATTAATAAAAGGCATATCACAAGCCATAACAAAATTGTATTTTGATAATGAGCAATTTAATCCGGTGTACATCGCTCCAAGTGGTCCACATGCAAAACTATCTCTGATGACTTTAACCTTTTTGCCTTCATAACTCACAAACTTCTCAGGATGAACTGAAACGATGGATATTGTTGAAAAAATATCTGAGATTTTTTCTATGTTTTTTTTAATTACGGGAGTATTATCTGACAACATAATCAGGGATTTATCTTTACTCAGACGCCCACTATTTTCACCTTTCGCAAGGATAATTGCGTTCATAACTTTTCTATTCTTGCAGCGCAAATCTTATATTCCGGGGTCTTTGCAACAGGGTCAAGATGATGATGAGTTAGAGTATTTGCAGCAGCTTCACCATAATGGAAAGGAATAAAAACTGTTTTTTCCCGAACAGACCTGCTCTTTTTCACTTTTATTTCAATCTGCCCTCTTCTTGAGATAACCTTTATTTTAGAACCATGTTTCAGTTTAAGCTTCTTCAGATCATTCTCATTCATTAAACAAAAAGGCTCACCACTCAGCTGCTCTAAGCCATCTACCCTTGCTGTCATTGTTCTGGTGTGATATTCAGTAAGAACTCTGCCTGTAGTAACAACAAAAGGATATTCTTCATCCGGCAATTCATAAGGATACCTGTATTCCACACATTTTAATTTACCCCTGCCTATGGAAAATTTCTCTATATGAAGGGTTGATGTCCCAGGATGTTTTTCGTTAGGACATGGCCACTGGAGAGAACCATATGAAAGCCTTTCAGGTGTTATACCAGCGTAAATTGGCACCACTTTATTAATCTCCCCTGTTATATCCCATACGCTATGGTAACCCCAGTCAAAACCGAATCTTTTTGCTAAGTTTTTCAAAATCTCCCAGTCAGGTTTTGCATCCTTTGGTGGCTCGACACATCTATTAACCTTTTGTACCATCCTTTCTGTATTTGTAAAGGTACCTTCCTTTTCAAAGGAACAGGCAGATGGCAAAATTAAATCAGCATATTTTGCGGTCTGAGTAAGAAAAATATCCTGAACAACTAAAAATTCTAATTTTTTAATAGCCTCCTTTACGTAGGAAATATCAGGATCAGAAACAAGGGGATTCTCTCCCATTATATAAAGTCCTTTAATCTGACCATGTTGAATTGCTGAAAATATTTCTACTACCGTAAGACCCTTTTTTTCAGGTAGATAATCAGTGTTCCAGAAATTTTTAAATTTTTCCCTTATTTCAGGGTTTTCCACTTTTTGATACCCTGGGAAAAAGTCGGGCAATGCTCCCATATCACAGGCACCCTGAACATTATTCTGTCCCCTTAAAGGAGCCAATCCGGCACCTGGTCTTCCAATCTGTCCTGTTAAGAGGGCAAGATTGGAAAGGGCAAAAACATTGTCAGTTCCTGTGATGTGCTGGGTTATACCCATCGCCCAGATGATTATACTTGCTTTGCTTGTTGCATAAATTTTAGCAACCCTTTTCATCATTTCCACTGAAATACCTGTAATTTTCTCTGCTTCAAGAAGAGAAAAATTGTTCATCCAGTTTTGATATTCTTCAAAGTTCTCCACCCGTTGTTCTATAAATTCTTTATTAATTAAGTTTTCCTGCAAAATGATTTTTGCCAGGGCATTAAGCAACATTACATCAGAACCAAACCATGGCTGTATATAAATTTCTGCAATTTTTGCCATTTCTATCTCTTGCGGATCAATTACAATAAGTTTAGCACCTCGACTGACTGCCTTTCTTATTTTATAGGAAGTCACTGGCTGAGTTTCGCTTACATTGGAGCCAATTAAAACAATACAATCGGAACAATTTTCAATTTCATCAAGGGAATTGGTCATGGCTCCAGAACCCAAAGTTTGGGACAACGCTGCAACACTTGGAGCATGGCAAAGTCTGGCACAATGGTCTATATTGTTAGTACCAATAATCTGTCTGAAAAACTTTTGAAAGAGATAATTTTCTTCGTTTGTGCACTTTGCAGATGCTAGTCCAGCTAAAGCATTGGCACCATATTTCTTTCTTATCTCACTGAACCTATTAACTATTAAATCCAGCGCCTCATCCCAGCTTATTTCCATAAATTTGCCAGCTTTCTTCTCCTTTTTTAACAATGGCTTTTTCAATCTATCCGGGCTTTTAACATATTCAAAACCAAACTTTCCCTTTACACACAGCCATCCTTTATTCACCGAACCATCTGGCAATGCATTTATTTTCACAATAGAGTTATCTTTTACTGAAACCTGAATTCCACATCCAACCCCGCAATAAGGGCAAATTGTATTTATTTTTCTAAACTCCCAGGTTCTGCCTTTTTTCTCTGCACTGATCTCTCTTAAGGCTCCAACAGGACATACCTCAATACAGTTACCACAGAAAAAACAGCCATTATCCTTCAGAGA
>JAMWBX010000103.1 GCA_023818725.1 Candidatus Omnitrophota bacterium | reverse complement strand
TCAGATAGCTCTGATAAAAGGAAAATTGAGATCGAAACCACCGGAGACATCAACATTGTTATTTCTACTGGAGGAAAAGACCTCTCTTTGAAGAAAAAAGTGAACAAAGGTCATCATACCCTGTACATTTAACACCATGATGCACAGTACAGCCAATCTCACATGATTAGTTTTTGACTCAGGATGGCTTTTCTTTTATAATAAGTATAATCAAGGGTTATCGCCCCCATCGACTAGCGGCCCAGGTCACCACTCTTTCAAGGTGGTAGCGCCGGTTCGATTCCGGCTGGGGGCGCCGGCCAAAAAGGATCATTAAGTGGAAAATATATGGGTTGCGAGCTGGAAGCACTGCGACTGGGTTGGCAAGATAGATTTGATAATGCTGGCATCAATGTCAATATATAGCTGGGCTGTCATTATTGACAAATGTATCCTTTTCAAAAGGGTAAGGAAAGCAAATGAAACATTTTTGAATAATTTTTATCGCGGACAGATGGCAGGTGTACCGGATTCCTCTTGGTCACATATACTCAATAGAGTCCTTAAAGAAAAAGCAAAACAGGGTATTACTGAAGAAAAACTTTTTAACCTGATCAAAAGGTATGCAAATGAAGAGATTTCACGCATTGGAAGCAGAATAGATTCCCTTCTCACAATTTCTGCGGTTGCCCCTTTTATGGGACTTCTTGGTACTGTATGGGGAATTCTTATGGCGTTTCACAACATAGGAATAACCGGTACCTCATCTGTTTCAGTCATAGCATCGGGTATTTCTGAGGCGCTCATTGTGACATTTGTTGGGCTTGTTGTTGCGATACCTGCAGCACTCGGGTATAACTATCTGGACGGCGAGTTAAGAAAGATAAAAACCCAGGGGGAAGATGTCCTTGGTGCATTCTACATCGCATTAAAATAAATGAAGCAGAATAATTTTTTGAATTCAGATTACAGAGAAAACGCCCTCAGCAGGATAAATATCATAAATTTTATAGATGTAGCCCTTGTGCTTGTCATTATTCTTTTGATGGTTTCTCCAATGATAGAGCAAGGGATGGAAGTGAGATTACCTGTTTCTGGTCCAAGCAAAATGACTGTTGAAAAAAGTGTTGTTCTTACCATCGCAAAGGGCGGAAAAATATTCTGGGGAAACAGAGAGGTCGGTCCGGACACTCTTGAGTCTATTGCATTGAAAGCAGTTTCTCAGAATCCAGAGCTTGTCATTGTGGTAAAAGGAGATAGAGCCATAAGTTATCAGGAATTAATTGATGTTCTGGACATCTTAAAACGAGCTGACGTTAAGAAGATTGGCCTGGCAACAGAGGCACGATCTTTACGATGAAAAATTCTCTATTAATTTCAATCATTCTGCACGCATTGCTGATAGCATTGCTTATCCAGAACAACTACAGAATGAGTGATAGTGCAAAAGAGAAGGTTTACATTGTTGATTTAATAAGTCTCCCTTTGAACATACCTGTTTCAGATAATATCATAACTCCTTTGATAACACCCTTGACTGCTGAAAAAGCAGAAGCATCAGCCGTCATAAGAGAAGAAAGGTTTGAACCTGCCGAAAGACATGTTTCCAGCAAACCTAGGACAGGAAAAGATAATGTCGAGGATCTTTCTACCGGTGAGGTTTTTTCAAGCGAGCAATACATATCAAAACTGAGGGAGAAGCTCGGGGTAACAGATTCTTTAAAGTCTGCTGGTAATGTTGCTTTGTCATCAGTCGATACATCAGCTTTGTATCAGGATCAGAAAAAAAAGTCTCTGGCTTCAAGAATCTTTCCATTGTCAACCGTTGAAAATTCAACGGGTTCTTCTGTGGGAGTCCAATCATCCGGTCTTCCACCGGGAAGTATTATTCCTCTGGATTACATTGAAAATATCAAGTCTACTCTTCAAAGAAAATGGAAACTTCCTGAAGAAAGAAATTACTCTCTTACCTGCGCGATTTCATTTCGTGTTAAAAGAGATGGGACAATCACAGACATATTTCTGGAAACGAGTTCTGGTGTGAGGTCTTTTGATGAAAGCGCACTTAGGGCCGTGAAAGAAGCCAAAAAGTTTGAACCACTTCCAACAGTTTATAAACCTGATTACCTTGATATTACAGTAAAATTTAATATGAGGGGGATAGAATGAGAGGAAAAATCACAGTATTTCTAGGATGTTTTTTGGCGTTGATACATCTTTATGGTCAGAGCAGGGTAACAATTGAGATTACATCATCTCTGGAAACAAAAACTTTGTCTTCAATTTTGATTACAGTAGAAAAAGATGCCTTCTTTGAAAAATTTTCAAATCAGCTTGAAAAAGACCTGAATAATTCAGGTTGGTTGGATATAAAAAGCACAGCGTTTAAGACAAAACTTAACATAAATTCAGAGATGGAAGGTGCTTTTAGAGAAAATGTCAGGCTTCTAATTGTGTGTGGGGTTAAAGAAAAGCTCGAGATAGAGGTTTACGAGACTTTTGAAAAATCTTTGATTTTTGAGTTCAAGACCGATATAGAGAAATCACCTATTGATCTTGCTCATACCGTTTGTGATGAAATTATTTATAGGCTAACAGGCAAGCCAGGCATTGCAAAGAGCAAGATACTTTATATGACTAGGGCCAAAGATATCTACACTATAATGATGGCTGATTACGATGGCTCAAACGCAACGCAGATCTTTTCCGCAGAATACATCATAAATTATCCGAGGTGGTTTCCCAGCATGGATAAGGTTCTTTTTCTTTCATACAGAAAGACATTTCCATCCCTTGATCTTCTGGATTTGAAGACCAGGCAGATTGAAACTTTTCTTGCTGAACCCGGGTTGAATGCATGTGCATCATTTTTTAGAAATCAGCCGATGGCAGCCGTAGTTCTCAGTAAAAGCGGAAACCCTGATATCTATCTAGTTGACCTTAAAGGGAAAATTATCAGAAGAATCACAGAGAAAAAAGGAATCAACGCATCCCCTTCTGTTTCACCGGATGGACAGAATATTGCGTTTATCTCTGACAGGGATGGAAACACAAGATTGTGGGTAGTGAACCCTTCAGGATTAAACGTAAAAAAGGTTGATATCCCCTCAAACTACATAACTTCTCCATGCTGGTCACCGGATGGGAAATACCTTGCCTATGCTGTTAGGTATGGAACGGAGATGTTTATTGAAATATATGATTGGAACACTGGTAAAAGAAAGCTTTTGACTAATGGGATCTCATGGTCTGATGCTCCTTGCTGGGCGCCGGACAGCAGGCATTTGATTTTTACCCGACAGGACAAGTATCAGAACTCTATCTGGACTATTGACATACATAATCTTAAGATGAAAAAAATTGCTGACAATGCCTGGAGCGGATGTTGGGCGCTTCGTTGACAAAATGGAAGTGTCTGGTATAATTAACCAAATGGAGGAGATATGAAAGGAGGAGATATGAAATTAGAAAAAGTAATTTGTGCTGTGCTTTCCGCGGTAATTTTGTCCTGGATGCTTTCCGGTTGCTGTCCTTATTCTAAGAAAAAGACAGCAGAGAAAGAAATTCAGCCAGCTGTTGAGGCTGTTTCTCCACAGAAAACTGCTATTGTACAGAGAGAAGAACCGTCTGTTCCTTTGCCTGTAAAGCCCGATATCGAAAAAGGGAAGGCAACCCCGGCAGAAGTGAACATTGCTGTTACTGGTGGTGAAATACCTGTTGCAAAACCTGAAGGCGAAGTGAAGTTTGTTGAACCAGAAGAAAAGCTCAAAGAAATATTCCAACCAATCTATTTCGATTTTGACAGGTATAATATAAAAACGTCAGAGCAGAAAAAGCTGAAAATTCTTGCAGAATATCTGAGGAACAATCCAGAAATTTCAATTCTCATTGAGGGACATTGCGATGAGCGCGGAAGCGACGAGTACAACCTTGTGCTTGGAGAAAAAAGGGCTTTGAGCGCAAGAAGTTTTCTGATTGGACTTGGTATTGCGCCAGCAAGACTTTACACCATAAGTTATGGAGAATCAAAGCCTGTAGACCCCGGACATAATGAAGAAGCGTGGGCGAAAAATAGAAGGGCTGAATTCAAGATAAAACAATGAAGAGAAAAGTGCAAAAATTTCTGATAATGCTTTCCTCTGTTTTTATTTTTGCAGGATGTACCACCATTGCCAGCAGGGAGGATCTGGATGCGTTTAAAACAGAGATCGACCGAAGGCTGGAAATAATGAATGATGCCAGCTTAAAAAAATCAAAAGAAATCGATGAAAGCATCAGTAATCTGAAGCAAATGTACCAGCAACAACAGGAAACCCTGATGAGTTTGGCCGAAGAGAATAGAGGTCGCATTCAGGAATTGAAAATTGCCATTGACGATTCAATGCAGAGTCATAGGAGGGAATTTGAATTTTTTAAAAAAAACCAGGAAGAAAAAAACGTACAGTTCGCTCAGGATATTGATACGATAAAGTCTCAGAATGAATTAATGCGGACATCGGCATCACTGATGGATTCCATGGTAAACCTCCAGAAAGACATACTTGCTTTAAAGACATCGCTGCAGCAGGTTGCCAGCGAATTTGATGCGATGACTAATAGGAAATTTGTTGATGAGGCAGAAATTTTAAAACTAAAAAAGTACTATGACGGGCAGATAGAGGCCTTGCTTAATGAAATTGTAAGACAGGAAAGCGATATATTCATGTTAAAACAGATTTATCAGCAAAAGCAGCCACTTCAGGAGTTCGGGGGTTCTTCTTTTCAACCTAAAGAAAAGTCCTCAGAAAGGTATCACACAGTAAAAAAAGGTGAAACCCTTAACATCATTGCAAAAAAGTATGGCACAACCACCCAGAAATTACGTGAAATAAATAAATTGAATGGCGATACTATCACAATCGGTCAAAAACTTGTAATACCGTGAAAGAATTCTTAGTTTTTCTTATTGGCGCATGCTTTGGTAGTTTCGCAAATGTTTGTATATACCGCATGCCGAGAAATAAGTCAATTATTTTTCCTGGTTCCTTCTGTCCAAAATGTCGCCATAAAATAAGATGGTTCGATAACATACCTGTAATCAGCTATATAATACTTGCGGGAAAATGTCGCTACTGTAAAAAGACTATCTCTCCCCTGTATCCGGTGATTGAAATTGTGACAGGATTATTAACTCTTCTTCTTTTTCAGAAATTCTGGGCAGCAGGTTACTACTGTGAGTTTCTGTTTTATTTTGTTTTCATGCTTGGTCTTGTAATCATAGGCGGGATAGATTTTGAAACATTTCTTGTCCCGGATATTATTGTTTTGCCTTTGATCCCTGTGGGACTTTTGGGTGCACTTTTATGTGGTAATTTTTTTGTTTCGCAATCAGGTTCGTATACTGCGCTTGCAAGATTTTTTTACAGTCTGTCGGGTGTGGTAATCGGAGCATTACTTGTGCTATTTCTTATGATAACTGGCAGGGTCATTTGGAAAAAGGAGGCAATGGGCGGAGGAGACCTTAAATTGCTGG
>JAMWBX010000102.1 GCA_023818725.1 Candidatus Omnitrophota bacterium | reverse complement strand
GCCCTCAGCGATATCAGAAGCAGAAAAATAGGTTTTATTTTTCAATCATATAATCTTGTTCCTCAGTTGAATGTGCTTGAAAACATTGAAATGCCGCTTTTTTATCAGCAGGTTGACGAAAAGAAGACAAGGGAAAAAGCGATTGAACTTGCCAGAATTGTCGGTCTGGAAGATAGAATCAAACACAAACCATCAGAACTTTCCGGTGGTCAGCAACAAAGAGTGGCAATTGCCCGAGCCCTTATGAATGATCCTGTGTTGATTCTTGCCGATGAGCCAACGGGCAACCTTGACAGTGTTTCAGGCAAAGAAATTATGAACTTTTTGTGTGAATTAAATGAAAAGGGCACAACACTGGTAATTGTCACTCATGATGCTGGAATTGCAAAATATGCAAGAAAAACACTCACGATGCTTGACGGGAAAATAATTTATGATAATTAGCATTGTGCATCTTATCAGAATCATAAGGCATGGCTTGAAGAATATCTGGCTGCACAAACTCCGCTCGTTTCTAACAGTGCTAGGTATCGTGTTCGGTGTAGCATCTGTCATCGCAATGCTTGCTATCGGAGAAGGGGCAAGTTATGAAGCAAGAAAAATGATAGAATCTCTTGGCAGCAACAATATCATTATCAAAAGTGTCAAGATTCCATCTGACTCAAAAACCAGCCAGGCAAAACTTCTCGGGGTTTATGGCCTTACTTTAAGGGATTTAAGAAAGATTGAAAAAATTCCCTCCGTTGTAAGAACAATTCCAGCCTGGGAAATGGAAGATGATGTGTGGTACCTCGGGAAAAAGATTTCAGCAAGGGTCATCGGAACTCTGCCGGAGTACCAAGAGACGCTGAACCTATCAATAAAAACAGGAAGGTTTTTTAGCTACAATGATTTGCAGAAAAACCTTCCTGTCGCAGTGATTGGTTCCACTGTTAGAACATCACTTTTTCCCGCAGAAGATCCTATCGGAAAGACCATAAAGATAAAAAGCACCTATTTCACAATAATAGGAATCGCAGGAGAAAAGGTGTTTGCCGGAGCGTCTGAAAGCTTTGTCGCAGAGGATATGAATATCGCAGTGTACATTCCACTTTCAACAACAAGGCACTTTTTTGGGCAATATGAGGTTAAAAGAGGTTCAGGTCCGGTTATGTCGTGGGAAAGAAACTGGGTGCAATATCACAGATTTGTGGTACAGGTTTCAGACACAGAAAAAATACTTGTTACATCATCACTCATCAGCGACATTTTGAGCCAGACTCACAAGAAACAGGACTATCAGATAATGGTTCCCCTTGAACTTTTGAGACAGGCGGAAAAAACAAAAAGGATATTTAATATTGTTCTCGGCTCGATTGCCGCGATAAGCCTGATTGTGGGTGGCATAGGAATTATGAACATAATGCTTGCCATTGTTACTGAAAGGACAAGAGAAATAGGAATAAGGAGAGCGGTTGGCGCAAGAAAAAGAGACATTATCAACCAGTTTCTGACAGAAGCTGTTATTCTCTCTGCCTCAGGCGGTTTTATCGGAATAATTGTTGGCATCCTTATTCCAAAGGCGGTGACAAGATTCGCGGGAATGACAACACTGATTACACCTGTCTCCATCCTCATTTCGTTTACGATTTCAGTTGCTGTGGGTATAGGATTCGGTCTTTATCCTGCCAGAAAAGCCGCAGGGCTTGATCCGATTCAGGCATTGAGATACGAGTAATGTTCGATTTCATCGCGATCTGAGTGAAAGTGGAAGAAAAGGATACTCTGTAATCTATAAAACATCAAAACAGCATACCAGTATGCCAGAATTATGTTATAATTTATCTGTGGATGTAAAGGCAATTGCGCAGTGTTCAACACCTTTTATTGAGCGGATTCTGTCTGCAAGCGTCTCTACATTTGATGGTTTCCCCTTTACAACTACTATTTCAAGACACTCGTCGTGGGAAAGATGAACATGCTGAGTGGAAATTACTATTTCAGAAAAGTCGTGCTGGATGTCAATGAGTCTGTCAACAATGTTTCTTCTGTGATGATTGTAAATGAAAACAATAGCTCCAGCAACCTGTTTTCCTGCGCGCCATCTGTACTGGATAATTTCTCTTCGCATCAGGTCGGCAATTGCCTTTGACCTGGTAGGATATTTTTTCCCTTTGATATGGTGATCAAACCTTGCCAGAAGCTCTTTTTCAAGAGATACCCCGAACCGAACCAGATTGCTCATGCGTTAATTATAACATAAAAGGATGAAACTGTCGGCATTCTGACCACCCTAAAGACCAAAAAACTTTATGGCTACTCCGCAGAGAAACACTACCAGTCCTGCCAGCGCGTGGGAAAATTTTTCAGCTTTACGAAATTGGAGCTTCGATAATCCATAAAATGCACTCAGAACTACTGCCAGCATTGTGGCAATGGTTACAAGTCCAAAGATTAGCACAACCAAAACTACAAGAAACATATTTGACTTTGCTGCTGGATACATTACAAGGGGAATTAAGGGCTCACAGGGACCGAAAACAAATATTATGAACAGAATCCATGGAGTTAAAGATTTTGACTCTGAGCTATGAATGTGAAGATGCTCTCCGATATGATTATGAGAATGAAAATGCCCATCACCTGTTTGATGAAGGTGAAAATGTTCGTGTGCTCTGCCACGAAATGCGCGCCGAATTCCCCAGAGAAAATAAAAAAGCCCAAAAATAATAAGAAACCACGCAGCCAGATGCCCCCTGAAGGATTCTATGGATTCAAGATTAGAAACAGCTAATCCCAAAGCGATACCTATAAAACCCAGAATAACAGAACTAAGAATATGGCCGACGCCACATAAAAGGACCACTATTGATATTTTTTTTTACTCCATTTTCCTGCTCTTGCTAAAACTATAAAGGGTAGGTAATGGTCAGGCCCCAGCACAGTATGAATAAAACCAAGACTTCCTGCTGCGCCTACCAAAGCAACAAACTCACCTGACATATGTGAATCTCCTCATTCACTATCTTTCATCTGTATCCTTTTTTGTCGCATAAAGGACCTCAGATATTGTGGTTGTTCCATAAAGGACCTTCTGTATTCCGTCTTCTCTGAGACTTTTCATGCCAAATTTTCTCGCCACATCTGTCAGAGATGATGTTGACGGATCTCTCATTGTCATTCTTCTAAGTTCTTCGTTCATTATCATTAGCTCATGTAAACCTGTTCTGCCTCCATAGCCTGTCCCCTTGCAAAGATGGCACCCCTTGCCGCGATAAAATCTTATATCTTTTCCTATAAGTTGCGGGCTCAATTCCCTCACTTCTTCCTCAAGAGGCTTATAAACTTCTTTACAGTTTGGGCATATTGTTCTGACAAGCCTCTGGCTCAAAACTCCTATCAGCGATGATGCAAGCAGATATGACTCAACTCCCATATCAAGAAGTCTTATGACAGCACCAGGCGCGGTATTGGTATGCAAAGTCGCGAGAACAAGCTGACCTGTCTGCGCTGCCCTGAATGCTATTGAAGCGCTATCGAGATCCCTTATTTCCCCAATCATAACAACATTCGGGTCCTGTCTCAAAATGGAACGGAGAGCAACCGAAAATGTCAGTCCTGCCTTAGGGTTTATCTGAATCTGGTTAATGTTTTTCAAATGATACTCAACAGGATCTTCCACTGTTATAACCTTCTTATGCAGGTTGTCAATCTCATTGAGGGAAGAGTACAAAGTGGTGGTTTTTCCACTTCCAGTAGGCCCTGTTACAAGAAGCATTCCATAGGGTTCATCCAGAAGCATTCTCCATCTGTGCAGAATTTCTGGAAGAAATCCTAACTGCTCAAGGCCTGTGATAATGTTTGCTTTGTCAAGCACTCTCAGTGCAACCATCTCACCAAATATTGTGGGAAAGGTTGAGACCCTTAAATCAACACTTCTTCCGCTGATCCTTGCCTTAAAATATCCATCCTGAGGTACCCTTTTTTCAGATATATCGAGATTGGATAGCACCTTTATGTGTGAGACTATGGCAGGATAAAGTTCAAGCGGAGGCGCTGGGAACTCATACAAAATCCCATTTATTCTGTACCTAAGACGCGCGCCGTCTTCTTCAATCTCAAGATGTATGTCTGTTGCCTTCAGTTCAACTGCCTGCTCAATCATCGAAATAACACTGCTTTCGGCAGTTGCCTCTTTATCCAGTTCCCTTAATTTCACCGGCTCATAAAATTTTTCATCGGTACTGGTAACAGGACTTATAACTTCCATCCCCACCTGAGAAAAATATCTGTCAAAACCCTTTCTCAAATCCTCTTCTTTCACAAGTCGCGTTTCAACCTCAAGACCTGATATTTTCTTTATCTGCTCAATCACATCATTATCGATGGGATCAACCATTCCACAAACAATCTTATCTCTTGACTTGTA
The DNA here is from genome assembly GCA_023818725.1 of Candidatus Omnitrophota bacterium. Lineage (GTDB taxonomy): Bacteria > Ratteibacteria > UBA8468 > B48-G9 > DTJG01 > DTJG01. The sequence goes on along the minus strand of JAMWBX010000102.1, from coordinate 1,114 downwards.
TATCGGAATTACCTGGTATTTTCTGCAGGTAAATTCAGGCAGAGTACGAAGAACGGCATTTTCAATCTGCATTTCTTCAAGCCTAACAGGAGCTATGTGAAAATTCTTCAAAACAAAATCAAACCATGACTGGGAGTTCATAAGACCAAACCTTACAAGCAAATAACCAAAAGGCGCCCCTGTTCTCTGCTTTTCTTTTATAACAAGATCAATCTGCTCGCGAGAAATACCATGCGACTCTAAAAGCTTGCTTATTGCTGGATGGTCCATTATTTCAATAGTGGCTCAACAAATTTTTCAAGTTCGCCTTCTGTGAACATACCTATTTTTTTCCCACCAGAGACCAGATTACCATCCTTTCCTATGATAAAGGTCGTCGGAACAGCGGTAATCGGACCGTATGCCTTTGAGGCAGAACCATCGTCCATCGCTATGGGATAAGTGATGTTATATTGTTTGACAAGCTCCTTAACATCCTTAACATCGCTGTTTACAGCAACTCCGATAATAACAAATCCTTTATCCCTGTATTTATTGTATGTTTTCACAAAATCAGGAATTTCTTTTTTACAGGGAGGACACCAGGATGCCCAGAAGTTCAGCACCACAACATTTCCTTTAAGCGAAGTTAAGGATATCTTTTTTCCCTGCAGATCCACCAGATTGAAATCCGGCGCCTTATTTGTCTGCGACAGTGCGGACACCACTGTAAGAACAATCACAGCAACTGCCAGAAAAACTGCCAATTTTTTTATCATGCTATTCTCCTTGTTTTTTCTGTTTTAATTATACCACTGCATGTGCATACAAAAATCTCCTCATACCCTCTTTCTTTTGAGTAACATTTCTCTTACAGGATAACAATTGATAATTCTGTGTTTTTCCAGCCAGCCCCTTCTTGCCATGCTAACGCCAAGCTTCATATATTCCATCATTCTTATGTTGTGGGCATCTGTGCCAATGGCTATCATTACATTTTTTTCTCTCGCCTTAAGCAGATTGGTGTCATTCAGATCGAGCCGATCGTAATAGGCATTCAGTTCCAGTATTGTTTTGGTTCTTGCTGCATATTCAATCACCCTGTCAATGTCAACATCATAACCTTCTCTGCTTG
>JAMWBX010000001.1 GCA_023818725.1 Candidatus Omnitrophota bacterium | reverse complement strand
TTAAATCTTTCCCGGTTTCTTTCTGCAGGGAAAAATCCTTCTGTGGTTTTTACCCATCATACACTTTCACCCTGGCACTATGTTGGGCTTGTTGAATCTGAATTTTCAACTGCCATTGCGCAGGCAACAGCAGGAGGTTCAAATACCTGGTTTGCGATTTTTTATCCAGCCATTGAAAAAACAAAAAAGTATGCGATAGGCGGCTTGAAGACAGCAGCATTGATTGAAAAAAATGAAAAATTTATCGAAGGCAGTGTTTCAGCAGCTGAAACAGGAGTTTTAATATCAAATAAAACACTGTATTACTATATTTCCTCGCATAAGGGGTTATGTTATGGGGCAGGTTCTGGGAAAGAGCAGGGATTGATTATGGATACCGGCAGCAAGTTGATAGAAGACATAAAGAAACAAAGAGAGGTGAGCGAGAAAATACTGAACAATGAAAATCATGGATGCCTTGATTTATGTAATTTTGCCCATATTCCTGTCAGGGTATTATGGGACGAGTATCTCAATCAGGAGACACTTAAAAAGTTGAAACTTCTTATTCTTCCTAATTCAGCATGCCTTTCAGACAATCAGATTGCGTTAATAATGGATTATGTAAGAAAAGGCCAAACGCTTCTTTGCGACTTTGAGTCAGGATTCTACAATGAATATGGCGAGATTGTGGATCGTAATAGCTGGCTTGATTTTCTCGGGATTGAACAGATATGTGGAGTTTTAAGACCTTCAAGAATAGAAAATTACATCGTTCTAACTCAAAATATTGCTGGGATTGAAAAAGATATCCTTATTCCAAGACCGGTGAATGGCCTTTTAATAAAGGCAAAAAAAGAAGCGCAGATAATTGCGAAGTACTTAAATCCTTTGAACTATGCATACTCTCAACCGAAAGGAGTAAGTGAATATCCGGCAATTGTAATTTCCAAAAAGGGCAGAGGAAAAGTTATCTATTTTGCTTCTCCAGTTTTTGAAAGTTTCAACATGTTTCATATTGACTGGCATAAGGAACTTATCCACTCTGTCATTAAAAAGTTTGTGCCTGGCGGGCTTCAAATTGAAACAAATGCGCCTGGAAGCCTTGCGATTGAAATGAGGAAAAATGAAAAAGGGTTGCTTGTTCATCTTGTGAATGTCACTGCTGATATGAAACGGCCTATGGACAGGATAATTCCACTTTATAACATAGAAATGTCAGTAAGGACTTTTTTTAATAAAGCCAGATCCCTTTCTTCAGGAAAGTCGTTCAAAACAAAGAGAAAAAAAGACCGACTTTCTTTTATGTTGCCACAGATAAACGACTATGAAATAGTCCTTCTTTCAGAATAGGTTTCATCTGATGACATTTTTGGTTGTATAATATATACCAAAAAAATTCAACTTTTTTTCAGGAGGTAAATTATGGCAAGAGTGTTGATTGTCTACTATTCGAGGACCGGAAACACTGAAAAAATGGCTCGGGAGATTGCAAAAGGCGTTGTTGCTGAAGATGTTGAAGCCGTAGTTAAAAAGGTTGAAGAAACAGACGCAAAAGAATTGATAGAGTATGATGGGATTATCGCGGGTTCTCCAACATATTTTGGTGCTCCAGCGTGGGAGATAAAGAAACTTTTTGACGATTCAGTTAGGTTTTATGGAAAGATGATTGGCAAGGTCGGAGCCGCATTTACTTCATCAGCAAACATTGCCGGCGGAAATGAGACAACAATTCTTTCGATGATCCAGATGATGCTGATACACGGAATGATTGTCCAGGGTACAACAGAAGGCGGTCATTACGGGCCTGTCGCAATAGACAGCCCCGATGAGAAAACATTGAAAGAATGCAGAGATGCAGGGAAAAGAGTAGCGATACTTATAAAGAAACTGAAAGGCGGAAAATAAATGGCTGATAAAAACTATTCAGAAACAGTGCTTCTTCCAAAAACTGATTTCCCGATGAAGGCTGATCTTGCCAGAAGAGAACCTCAAATTTTGGAAAAATGGCAATCACTGGACATTTATAAAAAGATTCTTGAAAAGAATTCTGGCGGGAAATCATTTATACTTCATGATGGGCCGCCCTACGCCAATGGACATATACACCTGGGAACAGCGCTTAACAAAATTTTGAAGGACACAGTTGTAAAAATCAAATCTTTGCAGGGATTCTTTTCTCCTTATGTCCCTGGATGGGATTGCCACGGAATGCCGATTGAGCATCAGGTTTTCCAGCAGATGCAGATAAAGGATAAAAATGCTGTGGACATAATCGTTTTTAGAAAAAAAGCCCATGATTATGCAATAAAATTTATGGGAATACAGAGAGATGAATTCAAACGACTTGGAGTATTTGGGGACTGGGAAAATCCATATCTCACCCTTAACCCGATCTATGAAAAGACAATCGTGGAAAGTTTTGGAAAACTTTTCATCAATGGTTATATAATCCAGAGGTACAAGCCGATATACTGGTGCTGGCACTGTCAGACAGCACTTGCAGAAGCAGAGGTTGAGTACTGGGATGAAACAAGCCCTTCTGTTTATGTGAAATTTCCTGTAAAAAGGTTTTCAGTTGATTTTAATCTGCCAGAGGGCACATCATTTCTAATATGGACAACAACTCCCTGGACACTGCCGGCAAATGTGGCTATCGCGGTTCACCCGGAACTGAATTATTCGCTGATAAAAACCCAATCAGGTTATTTCATCGTCGCAGAAAAGCTTTCTGGTGTAATCTGTGAAAAACTAAAATGGCAATGCGAAAAAGTGGCTTCTTTTAAGGGTTATCAACTTGAGAAAACAATCTGTCTTCATCCTTTTATTGAAAGAGAATCTATTGTTGTGCTGGCTGATTATGTTTCTGACGCAGAAGGCACAGGCTGCGTTCACACAGCAACCGGTCATGGTGAGGAAGATTATCAAACAGGGCTCAGATATAATCTTGATGTTATATCTCCTGTCGATGAAAGGGGAAGATTTACAGAAGAAGTCCCTGAATGGAAGGGGATACTTGTTTTTGACGCTGACCCATTGATTGTTGAAAATTTGAGCAAAAAAGGCATTATTCTTCACAGCGAACCTTATCAGCACTCATATCCGCATTGCTGGAGATGTAAAAAGCCGATAATTTTCAGGGCGACAAAACAGTGGTTTTTGAAGATAGACCATAACAATCTGCGTCATCTCCTTCAGAGCGAGATAGAAAAAACACAATGGATACCTGAAGAAGGCCAGTCAAGAATCTCAAGCATGGTTGCTTTAAGGCCTGACTGGTGCCTTTCTAGACAAAGATTGTGGGGAGTGGCTCTTCCTGTGTTCTACTGCGAAAAATGCGGCAAACCTGTATGCAATGAACAAACGATTGCAGTAGTTGCAGAACTTGTTGGAAAGTATGGTTCAAACATCTGGTTTGAGAAGGAAGAAAAAGAACTATTACCTGAGGATTTTGCTTGTCCTTATTGTAGCAGCAGGGGTCCTTTTAGAAAAGAAAAGGATATTCTTGATGTGTGGTTTGATTCAGGTGTAAGCCATCTTGCTGTGCTAAAAAACCACAAACATTTGAAATGGCCTGCTGATATGTATCTTGAAGGCAGCGACCAGCATCGCGGATGGTTTCAGACATCTCTTATCACTTCCTGCGCTATTGAGAAGAAAGCGCCCTTTTCAACAGTTGTTACTCATGGTTTTGTTGTGGATGCTGAAGGAAGAAAAATGTCAAAATCGCTCGGCAATGTTATAACGCCGGATCAGGTTATAAAAAAATATGGCGCTGACATATTGAGGTTGTGGGCAGTAAGTGAAAACTACCAGCAGGATATGAGAATTTCACAGAAAATAATCGACCATCTTGTTATTGTTTACAGAACAATCAGAAATACAATGAGGTTTATGCTTGGCAATCTTTACGATTACGAGCCTGAAAAAGTCCAACTGCTTGAGGTTGACAGATGGGCTCTTGAAAGAACATATCAACTTATATGCGATGTTTCAAACTACTATGAAAAATGTCTCTTTCACAAAGGTATAAGTGAAATTTTCAACTTCTGCAATATTGATATGTCTTCTTTTTATCTTGACTACCTGAAAGATAGATTATACACGCACGGAAAAAATTCTTCAAGCCGTCGGGCTGCTCAATACACAATTTATCAAATACTTAAGTCAATTGTTATTATGCTTGCGCCAGTGCTTTCTTTCACATGCGAGGAAGCTTACTCTTTTATGCCAGGTAGAAAAAAAGAAAGTGTTTTTCTTGAGACCTGGCCTGAATTAAGAAAACCTGACAGCAGATTACTTGAAAGATGGGCAAGATTTTTTGATTTCAGGAAACTTGTTTTGAAGCAGATTGAACAGCAAAGGTCTGCAGGAAACATCGGCAGCAGTCTTGAAGCAGCGATTGAAATTAGAACAGATGGCGAAAATAAGGCGTTTATTGAAAGTTTTCCTGATCTTACAAATCTCCTGATGGTTGCTGAATGCTCAATCGCGGAAGGAGAGAATCTGGAAATCATTGCGAAAAAAACCGCTCTTAAAAAATGCGCCAGGTGCTGGATACACCATCAAACAGTTGGACATTTCAGCCAGCATCCAGAATTGTGTGAAAAATGCTTCAATGTGATAAAGGGTTGATTACTGCTTATTTTCTCAGCCAAAAAAGATTTGTAAAAAATGAAGGGCTATCTTGTTGTTGAGGATGGTTCAATATATACCGGAGAAGTTTTTGGCGCTCAAACCGAATCTTTTGGCGAACTCATCTTCAACACCAGCATGACAGGGTATCAGGAAATTATTTATGATCCTTCCTACAAAGGCCAGATTGTAACAATGACATATCCTTTGATTGGCAATTATGGAATAAACAGTTCAGACATTGAATCATACAAAATTCACCTTGCGGGTTTTGTTGTGAAAGAAAAAAGTAAAACCTATTCAAACTGGAGGGCCGAGAAATCTATTGACGATCTTTTAAGAGAAAACAATATCACAGGTATTGAAGGTGTGGATACAAGGAAAGTCACTGAATTATTGAGAGACAGGGGAGCTCAAAGAGCAGGAATATTTTCCGGGCAGCAGGATAAAAGAGAAATGCTTGAAAAGGTTAAAAACTCCCCATCTCTTGTTGGAAGAGATCTTGTTAGAGATGTTGTGAAAAGCGCTCCATATGTCTGGAACGTTGATGGCAAATACAAGGTTGTTGTTATTGATTGCGGAGTAAAATATAACATACTCAGACTTCTCGCGGTCAGAGGAATTAGAGTTGTTGTTTATCCTGCCACTGCGCCCTATCAGGAAATTGAAAAAGAAAAGCCGGACGCAATTTTGATTTCGAATGGCCCCGGAGATCCTGAACCGCTTCGTTATGTGATAGAAACAGTTTCTAACCTGGTTGAAAAATTTCCTGTTTTTGGTATCTGTCTTGGTCATCAGATACTCGGCCAGGTTTTTGGCGGAAAAACATACAAGCTGAAGTTCGGCCATCACGGAGCAAATCATCCAGTTAAAGATCTGATAAGCGGAAAGATTTATATCACAGTGCAAAATCACGGCTTTTGCGTTGACGCAAGCTCGATAAAAGACCCTCATATTGAAGTAACTCACATCAATCTAAATGATCAGACGCTTGAAGGTTTTGAGCACAAAAAATTATCTGTTTTCAGCGTGCAGTTCCATCCTGAGGACGCTCCTGGACCAAGGGACGCAAGATACCTTTTCGAAAAATTTTTTGCCATGATTGAAAATGGGAAAAAGAACAGATATTAAAAAAATCCTGTTGATAGGCTCGGGTCCCATTGTGATAGGGCAAGCATGCGAGTTTGATTATTCTGGTTCCCAGGCTTGTAAGGCACTAAAGGAAGAGGGATATCAGGTTGTTCTTGTAAACAGCAATCCGGCGACCATTATGACAGACCCTGAAATGGCTGATAGAGTTTATCTTGAACCTCTCTTACCAGAAATAGTAGCAAAGATTATTGAAAAAGAGAGACCTGACGCGCTTCTTCCGACCCTTGGCGGTCAGACCGCGCTGAATCTCGCTACAAAACTGTGCGAAAATGGTGTAATTGAAAAATTTGGTGTGAAACTCATAGGCGCAAATTACGAGGCAATAAAAAAAGCAGAAGACAGACAATTGTTCAAAGAGTCCGTGCAAAAAATTGGGCTGAAAGTTCCCCAAAGCGGCGTTGCTCGAAATCCCGTTGAAGCGCTGGAAATAGCAAAGATGATTGGGTTTCCAGTGATAATAAGACCTGCTTACACTCTTGGCGGGACAGGCAGCTCAATTGCTTACAATTTAGAAGAATTTGAGGAACTTTCTGAAAATGGACTTAAGACAAGTTTCATAGGAGAGATACTTATCGAACAATCAGTTTATGGTTGGAAAGAGTTTGAACTTGAACTGATGAGAGATATTAAGGATAATGTTGTGGTTATATGTTCCATTGAAAACTTTGATCCTATGGGAATTCACACAGGAGATAGTATCACAGTGGCTCCTGTTCAGACGCTCACTGATAGAGAATATCAGGATATGAGGGACGCCGCGATAAAGATTATAAGGGAGATAGGAGTGGAAACAGGAGGTTCAAATATTCAGTTTGCGATAAATCCTGAAAACGGAGAAATGGTTGTTATTGAAATGAATCCGCGTGTTTCGAGAAGTTCCGCCCTTGCCTCAAAAGCAACTGGTTTTCCAATCGCAAAAATTGCCACAAAGCTTGCGATAGGATACACCCTTGACGAAATTCCAAACGATATTACAAAAAAGACCCCTGCCTGTTTTGAACCAGCGATTGACTACTGTGTTGTAAAAATTCCAAAATTCAATTTTGAAAAATTTCAGGAGACACCCGCTATTGTTGGTACAGCGATGAAATCAGTCGGAGAAGTTATGGCGATAGGAAGGACATTCAAAGAAGCATTCCAGAAAGCCCTCAGAAGCATGGAGGAGGGATACCTTGGTCTGGAAGATATAAAAACTGACTTACAGGTTGAGGAAGGATTGAAAACGCCAAATCCCAAAAGGGTTTTCTTGATAAAAAAAGCTTTTAAAGAAGGAAAAAGCGTTGAAGAGGTTTATCAACTGTGCAAAATAGATAGATGGTTTCTTTCAAATATACAAGAAATCGTTGAATTTGAAAAAGAGATTGAGAAATTTAATGGCAGGGCGATTGATTGTGAAACAATGAAAAAGGCAAAAGAATTTGGTTTTTCTGATTCTCATATAGGTAAACTAACAGGTAATACAGAACAAAGTGTGAGGAAACTGAGAAAAGCATATGGAATTGAATCTGAATATAAATGCGTGGACACATGCGCCGGAGAATTTGTCGCCTATACGCCCTATTACTATTCTACCTATGAACAGGATTAGATGCTGAAAATATGAAGAAAAAAGTTGCTATACTCGGAGGAGGTCCAAACAGAATAGGCCAGGGCATAGAGTTTGATTATTGCTGTGTTCACGCCTCGTTCGCATTGAGAGAGCATGGCTATGAAAGTATTATGATTAACTGCAACCCTGAGACTGTTTCGACTGACTATGATACTTCTGACAGGTTGTATTTTGAACCACTGACATTTGAAGATGTGCTGAATATTCTTGAAAAGGAAAATCCGGAAGGTGTGATACTTCAATTTGGTGGGCAGACGCCTTTGAAACTTGCCATACCTTTGATGAATGCAGGCGTGAGAATACTTGGTACAAGCCCGCAGGCAATAGATATCGCAGAAGATAGAAAGAAGTTTAAAATGCTTCTTGATAACCTTGGATTGAAACAACCAGAAAGCGCAACAGCGACAGGTTTTTATGAAGCCCTGCAGATAGCAGAAAAATTAAGTTTTCCAGTTCTTGTCAGGCCTTCTTATGTTCTTGGCGGCAGGGCTATGCAGATTGTTTATGACGGGGAATCTCTCGAAGAATTTGTTGGAAAAGCAATAGAGGCATCGCCTTATCACCCTGTTTTGATTGACAAATTTCTTGATGATGCGGCTGAGGTGGACGTGGATGCGATATGCGATGGCGAAAAATGCGTAATCGGCGGAATTATGGAACACATAGAAGAAGCAGGTATACACTCAGGAGACAGCGCAATGGTGATTCCACCTTTCAGCCTGAAAGAATCCGTTGTAGATGAGATAATAATAGCCACAAAAAAACTTGCGCTTTCATTGAATATCGTGGGACTTCTAAATATACAATTTGCGGTAAAAGATGATGAGATTTATATCCTTGAAGTTAATCCTCGAGCTTCAAGAACAGTGCCGTTTGTGAGCAAGACAATCGGCGTGCCACTTGCTAAACTTGCTACAAAAATAATGCTGGGAAAAAGTTTGTCTGAACTTCAATTTGAAAAAGAAGTGAAATTAAATTATTTCGCGGTGAAAGAGTCTGTTTTTCCTTTCAACAGATTTTCAAATGTGGACGCAATTTTAGGACCTGAAATGAAATCGACCGGAGAGGTGATAGGCATTGATAAGACATTTGAAATGGCTTACGCAAAAAGCCAGCTGGCTGCCGGCCAGAAACTTCCTTTGGGGGGGAATGTTTTTATAAGTGTTCAGGACAAACACAAAGGTTTAATACATCCAGTGGCTAAAGAATTTCAGAATCTGGGTTTTAAAATTATTGCCACCAGGGGCACAGGAAGATTTCTTTCTGAAATGGGTCTTGATGTTAAAATTGCAGGTAAACTCTATGAGTCTGAAAGGCCCAATATCATAGATTTCATCAAGAATAATCAGATTCAGCTAATTATTAACACACCATCAGGAAAAAAGCCGAAAAAAGACATTATTTCCATAAGGACGATTGCTGTTCATAGAGATATTCCCTTGATTACGACCATAAGGGCCGCGTATGCCACAGTGCTTGCGATAAAAAAATTGAAAGAAGGAAAAATAGAAATCAGGGACATAAAAGAATATTACAATATGAAACAATCATAGATAGCGATAGTGTGATAAGTCGGTATCAGAAATCACAACAGTTTTTTTTCTCCCACTGATATTTGTTAAAAGCGTAATCGGGTTTCACAGGATACTTGCCGGTAAAACATGCTGTACAGAACTCATCAGGTGGAAGCGGCATCGCATCAAGCAATCCATGTAAACTGAGGTAATGCAGTGCATCAAGGTCAAGAAATTGCTTTATTTCTTCCACTTTTTTTTTGTTCGCTATCAGTTCTTCCTTTGAAGGAAAGTCAATTCCGAAATAGCATGGAGCCACAATTGGCGGGCATGAAATTCCCAGCATTACTCTTCTTGCGCCAGCAGCTCTCAATGACCTGATTCTATTTCTGCAGGTGGTTCCCCTGACGATTGAATCCTCAATCAATATGAGGTTTTTACCCTGAACAACAGATTTTACGGGATTCAGCTTTATCCTTACTCCTGAATCCCGCATCTGTTGAACCGGCTGAATGAAAGTTCTTCCGATATAATGATTTCTTATTACGCCGAATTCAAATGGAATCTTTTTTTTCTGTGAAAATCCTAAAGCCGCGATCGAGCCAGAATCAGGCACAGGCATCACTATGTCTCCGGTAAAATCGCATTCTTTCGCAAGGTTGTAACCAAGAGATTTTCTAACAAGATAGACGCTCTTTGTAAAAATATAGCTGTCCGGTCTTGCGAAATAAATGAATTCAAAGATGCAATGTGATTTTTTTTGTCCTTCTGCCCATTTATAACAGTCCATTCCCCTGTCTGAAAAAATTATCATTTCTCCAGGTTCCACATCTCGCAAATATTCTGCTCCAATGAGATCAAAAGCGCATGTTTCAGAAGCGACCACATAACTTTTCTTGTTAAGGGTACCGATGCACAGTGGCCTGAATCCATTAGGGTCTCTTGCTGCAATAATGCTGTTTTCAGTAAATATTAAAAGAGAAAAAGCGCCTTTTAATTGATTGAGCGTCTTTGCCATTTTTTCCTTAATATCTGTTCCATTGCTTCTTACAAAAAGATGAAGTATGATTTCGCTGTCCATGGTTGTCTGGAAGATTGAACCATGCCTTTCGAGTTTTTTTCTCAAAATGCGGCTGTTTGTAAGGTTTCCATTGTGCGCAACAGCCAGCGTTTTTCCTTTGTATTCAATGGAAAATGGCTGGATATTTCTGGGGTTGCTGGTTCCTGTTGTTGAGTATCTCACATGGCCTATGCCATAGTTTCCTTTCAATGATTTGATTATGCTTGAACTGAAAACATCAGAAACAAGCCCGCTACCTCCATGAAAGCAGGTAGAATTTTCACCGCCAAGCAAGATGCCAGCTGCTTCCTGGCCTCTGTGCTGGAGGGAAAATAATGAGAGATAAAGTATTTCTGTTGCCTGCGCATGTCTGAAAATACCTGCCAGTCCACAGTTTTCTTTGATAATTTCCATGGTCTTTGATCTTGCGGCTGTAAATTATGTTTAAATGGCCGGAGTTTGTTTTAATAATATCACTTTTTCCTTTCTGCGTAAATACTCCAAACAAAGAAGAAATTCCAAAAAGCCAATTTTGTTCCAATATTTATATGTGCAAGCTGATATGTTATAAGATAAAGCCGGATCGGTTGATTGATTGTGCAGGAATGGTCGATATTAGTAATCGGTTTGGAATTATGCTATTATATGCAAATATAATGGCGGATTTTGAAGAAAGGAGTTGAAAATGGATAAGGATACTGTATTGAAACAAATTAAGGCAGACAGGATTCAGTTTGTGGAACTCTGGTTTGTAGATATACTTGGACAGTTGAAGACAGTTACAATAACTCCCGATGAGCTTGAAAAAGCGTTTGATGAGGGCATTGGATTTGATGGTTCATCCATTGAAGGATTCGCAAGAATTTTTGAAAGCGATCTGATTCTTAAGCCAGAGCCAGAGACATACCTTGTTCTACCATGGGCAAAATTTCCAACAGCAAGGTTCTTCTGCTCAATTTTTACGCCAGAAGGTAAGTTTTATGATGGCGATTCGCGTTATGTGTTGAAAAGGTACCTGAAAAAAATAAAAAATCATGGTTATGTTTTTAATGTTGGTCCTGAACTTGAGTTTTTTTATTTCAAAGCGCCCGGAAATCCGGATCTTCTTGACCAGGCAACATACTTTGACTTTATTCCCGCAGATATCGGCTCTCAGGTGAGAAATGAAACAGTTTCGATGTGCGCAAAAATGGGAATAAAAGTTGAAGCTGCGCACCATGAAGTTGCGCCAAGCCAGCACGAGATTGACATAAGGTATGCTGACGCACTAGTGATGGCTGATATGATGGTGACTCTTAAAATTTTAATCAAGCAGGTGGCTGCTTCAAATGGAATCTACGCCACATTTATGCCAAAGCCCCTTTTTGGACAGAATGGAAGCGGCCTTCATATACACCAGTCGCTATTTAAGGATGGGAAAAATGCCTTTTACGATGGAAAAGATTCAAATTATCTTTCCTCTGTCGCAAAATCCTACACGGCCGGACTTTTGAAATACATAAAGGAGATAACATCTGTGTGCAATCAATGGGTTAATTCATATAAAAGGCTGGTTCCGGGTTTTGAGGCGCCTGTCTATATCTCATGGGGTAGGAAAAATCGTTCTGCGCTTGTTCGGGTACCAATTTATAAGCCAGGAAAAGAAAGCGCAAGCCGTGTAGAATTGAGAAGTCCTGATCCAGCCTGTAATATGTACCTTGCTTTTACCGTTATTCTTGCAGCAGGATTTGCTGGAATAGAAGAAAAATTAAAACTGCCTGATGCCATTGAAACTGACATTTATGAGATGAGCATTGAAGAGAAAAAGAAAAACAGTATTGAAACACTGCCCGGAAGTTTGATCGAAGCAATTCATGAGACAGAAAAGAGCGCTCTTGTAAAGGAAGCGCTTGGAACTCATATTTTTGAAAAATTCATTGAGAACAAAAAGATTGAATGGGATAAATACAGGGTTTGTGTCAGCCGGTATGAGGTTGAAAATTATTTCCCTGTTCTTTAAGTAAATGCACTATGTTATTGATGGTAACAACATAATAAAGCATAAACTCTGGCAGTCAGGCAAAAAAACGCTTGATGACAGGCATGCATTGATTATATTTTTGAAAGCATATCTCAGACATCACCCTTCTGTAAAATTCACGGTTGTTTTTGATGGATGGTCTGATACATCCCTTTCATCGCAGAATATTAAAGTTGTCTGGTCATACGATGACACGGCAGACAGCGTTATTATTAAAAAAATTCCTTCTTCTGGCAGGGATACAACGATAGTATCCAATGACAACGAGATAAGGAAAAAGGCAAAACTTGCCGGATTACGAACCTTGAAAGTTGAACAATTTATTGATATTATGGAACAAAAAAAGGCAAATAAAAAAAAAGATATTGAAGATAAAGCAATCCCGTACAATCGTGTGCCAGAAATAAGAAACGAACTGGAAAAATACTATGAAAAAAACCCGCCATCAGACAGAATTAGAAAAATTAGAAAAAGAATTCAGAGATTATTTTGAAAACCAGGATCACTCGCGTGAACAGTCGCTCAGGCTTGCGCGGGAAGTTATAAGACTTTCGTCAAGAGCAATAAAAAAAATGCATCAGGGAGATTTTGAGGATTCAAGAAAACTTCTTGAACAGGCGACATCACTTCTTATTTCTGCGCGACAATCAGTCATTAAATTCCCTGAAATCCAGTATGCAGGGTTTCTTCACAATGCTGAAAAAGAACTCATAGAGGCCCTTGTGCTTTACAGGATTTTAAAAGAAAAAACGATTTTTATTCCTGATTTTAAAGCATTTGACAGAATAAGTTTTCTTCACGGGCTTTCAGAGGCAATGGGAGAACTAAGGAGAAACATTCTTGATAGAATGAGAAAAAATGAAACAGGCGAACTTGAAGATATGCTGAACCTGATGGATGATATCTATTATTTTTTGAATTCATTTGACTACCCTGATGTTCTAACAAGGGGATTGAGAAGATCTGTGGATGTTTTCAGGTCAGTAGTTGAAAAAACAAGAGCGGATGTCACCCTTATTCTTCAGCAAAAATCTCTCGAAAAAAAACTTCAAAAAAATGGACTATAGCCATTATCCTTTTTATATTTCTTTTGATGAGGTTCCTGTTTCTATTTTCTGCACGACAAGACATGGCGGTTTTTCACTCTGGCCCTTTGAAACATGCAACATATCCTTTAATACACAAGACAGGCCAGAAATAATAATAGAAAACAGGATTATTACGGCAGCCAGAATGAAAATTCCAATAGAAAGATTTGTATTTTTGAATCAGGTACACGGGGATAGTGTCCATTATGTGGGGGCTTCTGATTGCGGAAAAGCATTTCAAGTTCCTGTTTTAGAAGGGGATGCGATGTTTACTGACCAGATGGGTGTATGCCTTGCTATAACCCTTGCTGATTGTGTAGGTGTCATTATTTTTGACCCTGAAAAATATGTTTCAGGGATATGTCATAGCGGATGGAAGGGATGTCTTATGAATATCTGTGGAAAACTTGTGGATAAGATGGTTGAAAATTGTGGATGCAAGCCAGACAATCTTATCGCATGTATCAGTCCATCAATATGTTACAGATGCTATACAGTATCTGCGCAGCTTGCTGAAAAATTTGGTGACGTTTACAGGGATTTTGTTATAGAAAAAAACAAGAGTTACCACCTTGACCTTAAGGGAATAGTTGTTTCTCAGTTAACTGAAAAAGGTATCAACAGAAATAGAATTTTTTCTTCTGACATGTGTACGGCTGAAAACACCCATATTTTTTATTCACACAGGGTCGAAAAAAACACAGGCAGGTTTATGTTCGGGATATATATGCAGTGAATAATACAAAATTCCATTTACACAGGAGACGACATGTCTGAGAAATTTTTTTTAAGAAATCAACCAGCAGTTGAAATGAGAGGAATTCATCTTGATTTGAAAGGTCTTCCGCCTTCTTCAGCAAGATTACTGGAAATTCTAGATCTTCTCCATCAGGCAAGAATAAACTGCGTACTGGTGGAGTGGGAAGATACCTATCCATGGAAAACATATACAGTTTTACGAAATGAAACCGCATACTCGTTATCAACAATAAAGAAGTTTCTCGCCAGGGCTGAAAAACTTGGCATAGAGATAATTCCCCTTGTACAATCCTTCGGCCATCTGGAGAATGTGCTTTCTAAAAGAAGGTTCAAATATCTTCGTGAGATTCCTGATAATGTCAGCGACATCTGTCCCTTGAAAAAGGGGTCTCGTGAAATCATACTTGATATGATCAAGGATATTCTTTTAACACACAAAAACATCAAGTACTTTCATGTCGGCGGTGACGAGGTATGGAGTTTAGGTTCCTGTGATAAATGCAAAAAATTTGTTCAGAATAATGGCAAAGCCAAATTATATCTTGGTCACATTGAGCCAATTTTAGAATTTCTAAATAAAAACGGCATCAGACCCATCATCTGGGACGATATGATGAGGAACTGGAACATAACAGAACTGAAAAGAATAGCAAAGCATACAGACCTTATGTGCTGGAGTTATTCTAAGGACCCGTTCACATTTGTTAAAAAGGAAACTATGGAAAAATACAAAAAAGCAGGCTGCAGAATCTGGGCAGCTTCTGCTTTCAAGGGCGCAGAAGGGGCCTATGTTGATGTTCCGAATATTGAGTCGAGAACCATCAATATGCATCAGTGGGTAAAATATGCCCGTGAGATGAAAATGGAAGGCGTGATTGCCACTGGCTGGAGCCGTTATAACACATTTGTCAGCCCCTGTGAAGGAATTGAGGCAAGCCTTCATACCCTTGCACTTGCTGGCAAAATTGCCTGGGATGGAGATATTCCGGAGAAAGCTTCTGAATGGGCAAATGCGTTTTTAAAGCACTGCCAGAATCAGGGAATACGCACAGGTCATTTCCAGAATTGTTATCAGGCTTCTGAAGAGCTTCAAAAAAATCGAGATACAGCATTTTTTGTTTTCAGAAACTATCTTCAGCAGGCGCATCTTGCAGGTGAACCAGAAAGAATAAATCCAATCAGAGCAAAGAATGCAAGAAAAGCGATTTTTGAGTTATTGAAGAAAGTAAAGGAATCTGCGAGAGAATGGGAAAAAACTCACAGGGGTCTTGTGCCAAATGTATGGATAAAAAAATACGCCCTTTCAAGGGTTGAACCAGTGAAAAAAATGAAAGAACTGATCTGTAAATTAAAGAAACAAGAAAAGTAGAAAAATCAACTGTTTTTTTGACATCAACTTATCTATTCAAGTAAAATATCAATTCAGGGATTACGCGGAGGTTATGGATGAAAAAACAGCGGAAATTATTAGCGAAACACTATCACAGGCGTAGTTGTGTTGCGAGACAGCAGCTTAAAGAATTTGAAAAAGGCGTTATTCCATTTGAACGACTCAACAGAAGAGCAAAAAAGCTTCTTGAAAAACGTATCAAAGCAGGTTATGAATTTCCGGCAAAGCTGTTTGCAAGACAAGCCAGCCAGTAATTAAATCCCAGTGGAGGGGTCGCATAGTGGCCGAGTGCGCACGCTTGGAAAGCGTGTTCTCGAGTAATCGGGACGTGGGTTCGAATCCCACCCCCTCCGCCCGCCCTTTGGCACATCCAATCAATAAGGCTGGCAGGTTCTGAATTGTATTTTTTAATAAACTTTTCTTCATTTCGATTGTCAAAATTTATGAAAGTGAATATAATAAATGAGGGAATTCGAAAACTGACAGGGAGGGAAAATGAAAAAGTTTTTTTCAGCAGGAATTTTGCTTCTGGCGTTGATTGTGCTGTTTTCAGGTTGCCAGACGCCTATGAGCGGATCCAGCTATCAAAGGGATGAAGCAAGAAAAATGCAGACAGTTTACTACGGCACAGTTGTGACAGTGAACCAGGTTACCATTGAAGGTCAGGCAGGTCCTGCTGGAACCATTACTGGCGCTGCTGCAGGAGCCGCTGTTGGTCAGAGCATTGGCGAGGGAAGAGGAAGAACAGCAGCCACAATTATTGGCGGAGTGGCAGGAGCAGTCGCGGGCGGCGCTATCGAAAAAAAGGTTACCACAAAGGTCGGTCTTGAAATTACCGTAAAACTTGAGGATGGAAGAACAGTCGCGATTATTCAGGAAAAGACCGATCAGGACAATTTCAAGCCAGGTGATTCAGTTCAGGTAATCTATGCTTCTGATGGCACAGCAAGGGTAAGGCCAAGGTAGTTGCGCTATTTTTCCTGTCAGCGTAAAAAGATTATTCTTCAGGCGTCAGGATTTTCACCTGAGATTCCTTTACAAGAGAAGCAAATTTTTCAGCATCCGATTTAGAGCCTACAATGTCTCCAAAATGAATTGGTATCGCTAACTTTGGTTTTATTGTGTTTACTGCTTGGGCTGCTTCCTGCGCATTCATAGTATATGTTCCGCCAACAGGAAGTATCACTATATCCGCCTGGATATTTTTCATTTCAGGGATAAAATCAGTATCTCCTGCGACATAGATTGAAGCATCAGAAAACTTGATGACATATCCAACCCAGTTATTCGATTTCGGGTGATATTGCTTGTTGATGTTATAAGCAGGTACGCCTGCGATCTTTACCCACCCGAGGTCAATTTCAGTTCCTGGCGAAATCTTTTTCCTGATGCCTTTTGCTATTTTTTCAATGCTATCCGGGGTTGCAATTATAGTGGTTTTATCAGTTGCAATCTTATTTATATCCTCAATGCTGCAATGATCGTAATGAGAATGGGTTATAAGAATTATGTCTGCTTTGCCTGATTTCAGTTTCCACGGGTCAACATAGATTTTTTTCCCATCCTTTTCAATGAGAATACTGGCATGTCCCAGCCATTTAATATTTTGTTCCATTTTTTTATCACCTCCCAATGTTAATTCACAAAACAAACAAAAAGCGGCAATCAAACCGAGTATCTTTATCCCTGTTTTCATTTTTTCACCTCCAAAAAATAATACATCAGCCATCAAATAAATTCAAGAAAAGGGTTTCGCTGCCTTTTGTGGTTTTTATTTCGCTTGTGTTTCTTGTTCTGATTAAAACAAGGGAAAGAAGAAAAAGATTAAGAGTTTAGCAGAGTTTTATAAGGTCCTAGAAACTAATCAATTTTATCTTTTTTACTTTCTGTATATGTTTTTGTTCTGCTTGTGGCATTCGCTGACGGACCTGTTGCGGGGTGATCTCAAGTTTTTTCCCACGAACAATCGAATCATAAAGCATGTTGTAAAAGGCGTCTGTCATTGTCATAAACAGATCTTTCTGCTGTTCAGGAAGGTCCCATTTTTCCTCATAAAACTTGAGCGTTTCACTGCAATAGGCAGGCGTACCGTCAGGTTGCGCCAGTGGAGAGGTTTGCAATTTCCTTTCTGGCGCTTCCTGCGGTTTATAATACTTCCATTCCAGATGAGTCAATGTGCCTTTCAGTCCTCCCCTGCTTGCCTGAATATTGTAGTTAAAACATGGGTATGCGCAGCAGGAAGATATTTCGAGGTCTATAAGCGGTTTTCCTGGTGTGCGCAAAAGTATTTTCACATAGTCCTCTGCATCGCCATATGTATTCACTCTATCCATTGTGCAGGTAACTTCTGGCATTTTATCCGTATTCAAAAGATTCAAAGCCTGGTCAAGCGGATGAGGACCTGTATTTAATAAGCTTCCGCCATAAAATCTTTGAAGGGTCTGCCAGTCCCACCTTCTTGAAAAGCCGTTGTATGCGATACTTATCTGGACAATCCTGCCGAGAACTCCTGATTTTATAATTTTTTTTATCTGCTGAAATGCTGGTGAATATCTTGATTGCTGAAAAATCGCAAGCAACTTTTTCTTCTTTTTGGCGGTTTTTATAAGCCTGTCAACCTCTTTTACTTTTTTTGCAAGTGGTTTATCACACAGCACATTAAAACCTGCATTCAAAATTTCTTCTGTCACACAGGCATGAAGATGGCTGGGAAGCGCATTAACAAATAAATCTATATCTTTTCTTTTAAGAATCTCTCTGTAATCAGAATAAACATCGCATCCATATTCCTGTGCGGCCCTTTTCTGTCTATCCGGTAAAACATCACATGCAGCGACAATCATATATTTATCTTTTGCTGAAAATAGATAGCGGCCATGAATGTCCCTACCACTTCTTCCCTGACCTAAAATCGCCACTCTAACTAAATTCTTACCCATTTTCTGCTTCCATCAAAAAATTCTCAACCGGTTTATAAGGGTCTTTTAAAAACAGTTCAATGCTAATTATAACACATTGGTTTTAAGGATTATGAAATTGAAAGTTATGATTTTACTGCCGAGACAAAATAGAAATTAGGCTCGTCAATGGTTTTTAAAGGAGTGAAATTTTGCTGTTTCAAAAGTTTGGCAAGAATATCTGCCTCAAAAACTCTGTCTCTTTTAATGCATTCGCATGCTTCTCTATGTAGTTTATTAACAAATTCTCTTCCTCTCGGATGAGAAATAACAATTGTTCCACCCTTTTTCAAGATTCGATGAATCTCTTTAAGGGCGATCTTCTTTTTTTCAAAATGGGGAAAGCAGGCATTACAGATGACATAATCAAAGCAGCTGTCAGGAAAACCTGTATTGTGAATATCAGCAACAACAAACTCAACTGCTAATTTTCCCCATTTCTCTTTTGCCTTTTTTATCATTTCGGAAGAATAGTCAATAGCAATTACCTTACCGGTTTCTTCTACCTTTTCAACAATATACGGCAAAAGAACCCCAGTGCCTGTGCCAACGTCGCAAACTGCTGAGCCCTTTTTAATATTTGTTTCATCAATAACTCTTTTAAGGCTCACCTCATCTTGATTGCTGTCCCAGTTTTTGGCAAGTTTGTCAAAAAACCCAATTCTTTTATCTTGCATGAAATCTTCTCTTAGGAGAAAAAATTGTTGCTGTGATAAATATTAAAACAGAACATAGTGCTATGGGCGCTCCGGCCGGGATATTGAACAAGAATGCAGAAAACAGACCAAGACAACCTGAAGCTATTCCGAAAATCGATGATAACAAAAAAAGTTTCTTCAAATCGTATGTAATTTGATATGCTGCTGCAGCCGGATTGACTATCAGGGCAAACACAAGCAGTCCTCCAACAGCCTTTATGGATGCCGTGATGGCTGCTCCACATAAAAAAAGAACCAGATAGTATATCTGTTTAGCAGGAATTCCAGTGGAAGCGGCTATGATTCTATTGAATATGAGAAGCTGAATCTCCTTAAAAAATGCAATGACAGAGATAAGCACAAGGAGACAAACAATTCCCACTATCATAAGGTCTGTATCGCTGACTGTGAGGATGTTTCCCCATAAAAATCTTAGACTTTCGCTTTTTGATCCGGGTATCATTGGAAGAAGAAGAAATGACAGACCAATAGACGAGGTAAAAATGATTCCGAGTGTTGTATCTGCCTTAATTTCTCCTCTATCAGAAACAGGCCCTAAAATTGCTGCAACGATGAAACAGAAAATAAAAGCTGAAAACACAGGGTTTATGCGCATTATAATCCCCGCAAGGGCTCCTGCAAACGCAGCATGGGACATACAAACACCTATGAATGAAATACCCATTGTAACAATCATGACTCCTATCAAAGAGCAGGTCAGGCCGGTAAGAATTGCTCCGGCCCAAGAATAAAACATAAAACTATAAACGTCCATAGATTTTTTCCTTCAAAACGATCTGCCCTTCCTCCAGATAGACCACGCAATCACACATTTTTTCGATAACAGTGCTTTCGTGAGACACAATCAGCATTGTGGAACCTCTTTCTTCTTGCCATCTTTTAATAATATCTGAAATTGTTTCTTTTGAGCGCTCAGAAATAGATGAAAATGGTTCGTCGAGAAGAAGGATTTCTGGTTCCTGCATCAAAGCGCGCGCTATCATTGCCTTCTGTCTTTCTCCGCCCGATATCTGTCCAAAAGGCCTCATAAATAGGTGTGTTATTTCAAGTTGATTCATAATTTTTTTTGCTTTTTCTATCAATAAGGAATCTGGATAACGAAAAAGTCCGAGTTTTCCGTAACAACCGGACAATACGACTGTTCCGGTCAATACAGGTATTCTAGGATCAGTTTCAAAATTTTGAGGAACATAACCCATGATGAGCTGTATTTTTCTAGAACTGGCAGGATTTACAATTACATCCCCGACAAGAATCTTACCTGTCTTATAATTTATCAGACCGTTGATAAGGTTCAGGAGAGTTGTTTTTCCTGCGCCATTTGGGCCAAAGATTCCAATACTTTCGCCTGCCTGTACAGAAAGGTTGATGCCATCCAGAACAATTCTGTGGTTTCTTTCCACAGTTACATTTTCAAGGACAAGGTTTTTCATCTGTTTGTATTATTGTACGCAGCAGTTTTCAATAGGTTGATATTTTTCATAATGGTGGCTTCAATGGTTTTAGTGTTTTCAAATCCGCCAGGAAAATTGCTGATAATGACATGTGGGACGGAAGTTCTTTTTGCGAGCATCTCTCCGGTTGAGGTGCCGCTTTGCAAATTGCTTACAATAATTTTGACCTTATGATTTTTTATACTGTCGATCAATCGCGCTATTTCTCCTGGAGTTATTTCTTCATCCCTGCCAAAACAATCAATAACATCAAATTTCAGATATTTCAGAAAATATTTTTGCATTTCAGAACAAACTACTTTTATCCCGATAAGATTGTTTTCGTAGACAAAATTTTTAATTTTTCTGTCAAGCTCTTTCATCTGATTTTTATAAAATTCGAGATTTGTTTCATAAAACTTTTTGCGTTCAGGATCAATATTTCTCAAAACATCAGCAATTTTTTCAGCTGCCTTAATCTGAATTTCAGGCACAAGCCAGCTTCCAGAAACATCTATTTTGAACATTCTTGGACCGGCGCCTGGCACTGATTTTGAGATATCATCAATGAATCCTTCCCACCCATGGTAAAAAAGCACTCCGCCATTCCACAGTTTCTTTATGTCATTTGGTTTTATTTCGTAGTGTCCCGGGCATATTCCTGGCGGAATTAACACAGCGATATTTACACAGTCTTTGCCGATTTCGCTAACAACCGCTGCAATTTGCGATGTTGTTGAAACTACCTCAATACTTGCGGCAAAGCAAAATGAAAAAGTAAATAGTAAAAGAGCAGAAATTCTTTTCATTTTATGCTCTGTTAGTTGCTGGCGTATTCTGTGTCCCAGTATTTTCTCCATTCAGCGGCAATGTTTGGAGTTGCTGGAATCGGGCTTCCGTTATCGTCAACATCCTTAACATCACTGTGAAATTGTTCTGGTTTCATCCAGCCAACATGCCCATCTCCGAAAAGAATGTTGGCGCCGCCTGAATGGATTCTGCATACTGCCCAGTGGCTTGTGCCGGCAACATTAAATGCACCGGAAGTATCCACGCTCAAAACCCCTATATCGCTGTAAGGCGCTCCAGCATTGCATCCGCCTTTTCCATCTTTTTCTCTTCCCCAGTCAAGAACCATAATTTTTTCAGAAGGATTTACTATGCGGCTTCGTTTTTGTCCCATAAAGCCTGGGAATATTCCGCTGCCGATGTTATAACCCTGACCAATATACCAGTTATCAGGAGATATTGTCTTTCCGTGTCTTGAAGGACACTGCGAAATTCTGTTTCTCATTTCAGGGGAAACATAAACCCAGAGTCGTGTCTTCCAGTACGGGTTTACAGGATAAAATTCGTCATAGTCATTTGCGTACAATTCCATCGCAATGCCAATCTGCTTGAAGTTACTCATACAAACAGCCTGTCTTGCCTTTTCCCTTGCCTTAGAAAGCGCAGGTAAAAGCATTGCCGCAAGAATAGAGATAATCGCTATCACCACAAGCATCTCAATTAAAGTAAATCCTTTTTTCATGGTGCCTCCTTTTTGGTGTTACAATTATAAAATACGTGCTACCATATGTCAAGTCCCCCGGACTGATTATAGAAAAATTTTAGCCGGCCTGGATTTAAGGAGGCTTTTTTGCGGTGAAATCAGATGCTGCTAAATTTCGAAATCAGACCACATCGTGACAATTTTTTCATCTGTTTTTGTATCTTTGAGAAACTCAACAAATTTCGCATGGATCTGTTTCGCCTTTTCCTTATTTTTTGAAAAAATATTCTTGTTTTGCGATCGGTCGTGAGGCAGGTAATAAAGTTCTGGTTCAAGATTTCTGCTCAAAGGTTTTTGTATTCGCACCTGCCCATCAACGATTCTTGTGATGTATTCTTTTGTTTCACTTATTTTCAGTCCGGAAATCAGTGTCCAGCCGTCGTCAGTTGTGATCGTCACTTTTTGACCTCCTGTTGAGCCATAAATGATTGAAGGTGCGCTTACCGCAAAATTTCTTATCTTCTTGTTTTTCTCTATCAGGGGAAGTAGGGACTTTCCATCCATTCTTACATCGTGTTTTGCCTTCACCAGGTCAAGAATTGTTGCGGTAATATCAGGAACTTGCACAAGCCCCTTTATTCTTCTGCTCGTAGTTTTTGGTATGTACATCATAAGGGGAA